>NZ_JBIQOC010000058.1:0-1149 GCF_044130295.1 Acinetobacter uliginosus
AGATGTCAGTGAAAAACTGCATTTCAGACCGGCACAGTTCTATAAGGAACAGCATGTGCGTGGTAAATGGGTCTGTGATCAGTGTGACACCCTGACTCAGCAAGCAATGCCCGCCTATGTGATTGATAAAGGCATTGCTTCACCTGAACTGCTCAGCCATGTTTTGGTGTCGAAATATGCCGATCATTTGCCGCTGTACCGTCAACGTCTGATCTATCAGCGGGCGGGAATCGAACTTTCTAGATCAACTTTATCTGACTGGATAGGTCGCTGCGGTGTAGAACTGGAACCTCTAGCCAATGCCTTAAAAGAGGTGGTACTACAACAGCAGGTGCTGCATGCAGATGAAACACCGGTCACCATCATGCGGATGGGTGAGAATGAGAAAAAACCGAAGAAAGGTTATGTCTGGGCCTATGCCACCACACAGTACAATCCAGTTCAGGCAGTGATCTATGACTTTCAGGATAGCCGTTCTGGCCAGCATGCTGAAGAGTTCCTGAAAGACTGGCAGGGTCATCTGGTTTGTGATGATTACAGTGGTTATAAAGCACGCTTTAAATCAGGCCATGTCATTGAGGTGGGCTGCATGGCACATGCACGTCGTAAATTCCATGAACTGCATGTAACTGGGAAAAGTCAGGTCGCTGAACAGGCATTGGTGCTGATTCAGAAACTGTATGCGATAGAAGCAGAACTCAGGAAAAAGACCGATGGTACAGCGGAAGACCGCCGCGAATACCGACAACAGCATAGTCAACCAGTGATGCAACAACTATATGAATGGCTCAACCAACATCATCTGACAGTGCCATCGAGTTCTCCCACCGCCAAGGCCATCAATTACACTCTGAAGCGTTGGCCAGCTTTAAGCCGCTATCTGGATGATGGCAATCTACCGATTTGCAATAATTGGGTCGAGAATCAGATGCGTCCCTGGGCGTTGGGGCGCAAGAACTGGCTGTTTGCAGGTTCGCTGCGCAGTGGTCAGCGAGCGGCGAATATCATGACTTTAATCCAGTCAGCAAAGCTGAATGGGCTGGATCCGTATGCCTATTTAAGTGATGTGCTGAAAAGGCTGCCGACACATAAAGTGACCCAGATTGAAGAGTTACTGCCACACTGCTGGAAACCTAAATCGAATTAAAA
>NZ_JBIQOC010000059.1:0-32816 GCF_044130295.1 Acinetobacter uliginosus
AAGTGATGTGCTGAAAAGGCTGCCGACACATAAAGTGACCCAGATTGAAGAGTTACTGCCACACTGCTGGAAACCTAAATCGAATTAAAAATTGGTATGGGATTCAGCGGACGCTTACTAAATTAATTCTTTGATACCTATTTAGCAGATCTACAAATAAAAAATCGGTATTGAGAGTTGGAGTCAAAGCTAACAATATCTTTAATTTAAAAAATCTTTACCCCATTTTTTACAAAAGTAAGAAACTAACTACAACTAAAATATTTAGTTGGATATTACTCAAATTAAAAGCCGTAATAACCGCCACAACATACTATAAAAGGCTTATAAATTATAGAATTCCGATTTTTTACAATAAGCGATAATAAAGTTTGTTTATTTTCATCAAGCTTTAATGTCGTACCTCACGTTTGAATTCGCCATGTATTAACAAACTAAAGATTACTACTGTAATCTTTAGTATCCAATTCCATCTATATTACCTTTATCGCGTCACCCTCTGTTACAGGCCAACGTTGTTGCTTTAGACCTAAGCCAATCTTGACACTATTAGTTGCCATTTTCAGAAATTGTATTTCAACGACTATTTGACATGAATGATAAACAACGGCACACCTAATCTTTCTAATAGCAATAACTGAAATCCATTCAGTTATTGCTATTCAATTGTTTCATCAACTAGCGGCTATAGGATAACTTTTCCATAGCAGGCTTTTCCAACAATTCACTGTAAAGACTACTTTCTAGCAATTGTTTAGCAGGTATTTTGATTTGTTCAAAAAAAGGAACTTCCGTATTTTTAATTCGGTACTCTCTTAAACCATTGTTTATTTCATTCAGATAACCACGGTAATTAAGTTGTAAATTTGAATATTGAGTATGACATTCCTCTATTAACACTTGAGAAAATTCTTTCTGATCTAATCTATGTGAAAGAATGAACTCTAAGTGCATACCTACTGGCAATAACTCCATCATTTGTTGAATAAATTGCAATATCTGACCGACATGCTCAGGCGAACTAATTTTTTTGTGTTGTACTTGGAAAAACAGATTTTCCATAAAACAAACCAAGTGATTTCTCAGCAGAATAGAACTTGCCAAGGTATTATTTGCTAGCTCATTTACATCTTTAAGTTCGATATTATTGTTTAACAACAATTTAAAAGTTCTTAACAGGCCAAGATATTCAGTAGTCTTTTCAGTGTAAAAAAGGATATTTTGCTCTTTGATTTGATTCGACACCGCTAATACGCTTTGCTGAACAGCATCAATTTTTTTAGCTAAAATTTGGGTTTGTATTACCATTGCAACCATCAATGACGCTGTAGAAATGGTCTGTGCTATAGCAATTGTACTTTGTAAGGTTGACTGGAGTGAGCCTAGCCCTTGAACAAAGCTCTCCATACTCACAGAACTGACTTCCTTTAATGGAATATGCTGGATGATCCCAACTTTCTCCAAGCCTTTCTTCCAATAAGCAACACCGTCTCTAAATACGACTTGATTATTACGCCAAGCTTCAAAAAGTTCAGGCGAAAACTTATCAAAGTCATAAGTAAACGTTTTCCCTAGCATATCTGACATCTTACGATTTCCTTTCAAAACTCGTCGTGTTGTTGTTTATTTTGCTGATACTTGATACGTAGCATTGCAATAATACACACCACAGGAATAGTTACCCTATATGCTGGTGCCGATAGCTCTTTTGCAACTGCTGGTGCATTAGCTACTGCAAGCAATGGATTTACCCTCGTTGCAAGAACTGCGGCCGTATTTAAGCCTGTGAGCAATGTTCCACCTATACCACTCGCAGTCCACCCAACCTTTTTATTCTTTTTTAATGTATTTAACGGCTTAGCTTTCAAAGATGTTAGACCTAAATAGCCTTTTTCTTTCAATATATTGTTCATTTTCTCAATGTCATTAAGTGACATCACTTTACCAAATAACTTGCGATGAATTCTTTCTTCTAGCTGCTCAATGGAGGTAGTTTTTTTATGAAAATCTACATCAATTTTATTAGCAACATCTCCCAGGATTTCTTTGTATATTACCCCTTTTCGCCTAACCAGGTTTACGAAAGTATCACCGCCAAATAATTGAATTTCTGCAACAATTGCTTTCCAGCTATTTTTGTAGAGCAGTTCTTCTGTCTCATACATTTTCATATTAGACAACAAGGTTTTTTTTAAACTTCCAGTCCATTGCTCTGTACCTTCCACATCTTTAATTAGTGTATCTGCTAACAATTGAAGATCTTTATAATCTAGATATTGTAGAAATGCTAAATCTGAGTCTTCACGAAATTTTGCTTCTTTCGCCATTTATTTTCTCTCATCAAAACAGAGTATAATTTTATATAAAACAATTAATCCACACCCAAAGCTTTAAACACAGCATCTACCGGATCTGCATAGAAACTGGTCTGGAACTTGGTAAACAGTTCCACAGGAATCGTAGGGATATCTGCCGCACTACTCATTGGCAAAGCAACCTTCTTGGCACCAGCATCAAAAGCAACTTGCAGACATTCGGCAATACTTTCCACCGGAGTCACAGAGCCACCCAAGCTCATATCACCCAGTACCACCATCTGACTTTGTACCGATCGTCCTAACAGGCCAGAAGCGAAAGCCACTAAACTTGGCAAGGCAAGATGGCTGAGCGGCCCGGTATTCTGTAATTCAACCACATGTAAGTGGAAGTCATGTTCCAGCACCTTACTGCCACCCGATATTCTGGATGCATTGGCCTTGAAGTAATCAAAAGCAATTTTGACCTGTTCTTTGGCACTGCTTGAATTCCATAAGCCTGATGTCGCCAATTTTCCTGAACCTTTGGTGACTTGAAGTTCTAAGCGGTATAAGCCTGGCATGCCCTTATTACTGAGCCCGATGGTATATAAGAAACCTGGCTTGGCTGGACCTTCGGGAATCAGTCCGCCACCACCCTGCTCTTTGACTGAGACAAAATGTTCTTCTAAGGTATCATTATCGATATAGCTGAAATGCACATCATAGAATTCCATGCCACCAATTTTCTTCAGCTGCTCTTTGACACGACGGCGTACCTGTAGCGCATATTCCAGACACTGGCGTACATCTTCTTTATTAAACTGACCGTGTGGGTAGAGCAACTTCATCAATCCAGAAACCGTCTTGCGAACGGCGATCACATCACGCTGATTCAGGTTATTCCCTAGCTTGAAGTACTTCTCAATGGCATCCGCAAAACTACGCTTACGCATTTCCCGGAAGAATTCAGCCAGATAATCAACGATTAGACCATAACGGTTGGTGAAGAACTCCGGACGCATTTTTGGAATTTCCCAACCCGGGATATAGGCATGAAAGCGATCAAAGAATGCTGAATCAATCATGGCTTCAGGGAACGGCGCCAAGAGATGGCTGGTTTTAACCAGAGATTCCACACTTTGGTTGATATTACCCACAAAAACCATCGAAGCTGAGGCTTCCATCTGTTCACGACCACGGGCAAAAGATCCTGAGGCCATGTAGTCTTTCATGATCTGTACGCCATCTTTGTCCTTAAAGGAAATACCGGCGACTTCATCAAAGGCTACCACATCCCATAAGCCAACCAGACCAATACGGCGGCTACTCATGTTATAGAACAGATTGGCGACAGTCGTTTGTCCACCGGAGACTAAAATACTATTCGGTGAACACTCTTTGTAAATATGGCTTTTACCGGTACCGCGTGGTCCCAGTTCACAAACGTTATAGTTATTTTCAACGAATGGAACCATACGCGCTAATAGGTGCCATTGCACGTCCTCTTTTAGCGAAGCTGGTTCCATGCCGATCGAACGGATTAAACTCTCGCGCCACTGATCAGTGCTTAGTGCTGCTCTGCCACTGAAGAGTTCATCCATATTCATATTGGGCATCTGAATCGGCTTGAGTAAGCTGACACCAAATGGCGAGCTGGTCTGTCCTTCTTCAAAATAATAACTGAGCGTAGCAATGACCCAGATACCACCAACAAGTAATTTTTCATACTCTTTGACGATGCCTGCCGAGATCTCAGCATCTTTGATGCCCAGATTACTAAAGGATGCTTCGTATTTATCCTTACGCTCATTCAACTTCACAGTAACCCGATCAATGACCTTATAACTGCCACGTTCACGGACCAGGGATTTCACCTTCTCGGCTTCATCCGGTCGGACATAATTCTCAGCCAGTACGGTCTTTACGTTACGTAGTCCCTGTTCAATAATCTCGGGGTCATCCGAGGCACAGTACATCCCCAGCAGATATTCGAGTACATAGACTGGGACATTGGCCCCTTCTTTGATCAGTTTAGTTAGATCCTTACGTACCACCCGCCCAGCAAAGTGTTCATTCAGCAGCTGATCCAGTTCTTTATCGTTAGCAGATTCCATGTAGGCTACGCTCTATCGTTAATTCGTTATCAGAAGAAGTCATCGGTAAATGCCAGATCAATGGTGACCTTATAGCGCTGCATTTCGATATTCAGGTCTTTGTCCTTCAGTACCAGGAAGTAATCTTTCTTACGGTCAAAATCAGTACCGGACAATGACAGTCTGACCTGTTTTACCCGTTCCGCAACAGAGTCGGTACTGCTATCAAAGGTCAAGGTTTCTTCACTAGATACTTTGAGATCCCCATCATAAATGGCAATGGATAAAGTCACTGGCATGACCAGCTCACTGACAGCTTCAGTTTGCATCAAATCAAACTTCTGGATGTTATTGACCATCTTCAGCGTGGATTTGGTAGAAATAACCTCAACTTTACGCTTGGTTCGTTGTCCAGCCTTTTCACCACGCAGCTGTTTTACCGTTAGTACAGGCACTACGATTTCCTGAGGCATGATGCCACCATGCACGAAACGTGAGCCTCCTACAAAATGGAAACGGTTCGCCCCTTTTGGAATCCAGAAATCAGTCGCAGATAGTGTGCCTGCCGTAGCTTGGGTTGAGCCTTTCCATGCTTCCTTGCTCTCTGGTAAACCATGCCCAATCACATAGCGTTTTTTGCTCTTCAATGTATTGGCAGGTTTTTCAGTCAAGCTTGAACGATCCGCAGATTCCAGTTTACTTTGCTGGAACAAGAAGCCATGGTCGGCTGTAATCAATAGGGTGGAAATATTAAAGTGCATTAAAATTTTGCGGCTAAGTTCGGTCAGTTCTTCAATGGCATGTTCCACCGCCATAAAGGTTTCTGATTCTGTAGAGGCACTGTCTCCCCGAGCATCGATCACGTTGTGATAAACGTAAATCAGCTCATGGTCTTTGAGTGCTTCACGGCCTTCATCACGCGACCAACCTTTTACCGTTTCAGCGGTAACCGCCAATCCATTATAGGCAGCCAGAATTTTGGATCGTGCTGCAGTCCCTTTGCTGGACTGCCCATCTACTAAAACATCATCACCTGCGGCCTCTTTGTACTCCAAAGTCTGATGCGGCAACAACGAGGCCATGCCAAGTGTGGTGTAACTTGGGACAACGCCCAGCTGTGAAGACAATGTCGCTTCAGAATAACGCTTTTCATTGATACGATCACGCAGCTCTACCGCACCTTCATAACGGAAAGCATCACTGATAATTACCACGATACGGCGTTTCGTTGCAGAATTGAGTAAGGGTTTGACGTGGGTATCGTAGAAGTTCTGCTGATTTGGGATATCTGCCACTTTCCAGACATTCAAGCGTTGCTCAGCTTCAATCCGATCTCCCCAGTTTCGTGCCAGGTGATCAATAAACCAGTAGGAATAGCAATTTTCGACTTCTTCATCGAGTTTTTTCAGGATATCGACATGCGCTCGCTGAGAGGCTGCACTGTAATGGCGATAGGCCATATCAAAACGATACAGCTCCTGCTCGTAGGCTTTATACAAGGCTTCGCTAGAGTCGAAATAGAAACCGGCATCAAACTGTAGTCGCAGACTGAACAGCTCAATCGCTGCCTGCAACGCTGTATAGACAGTGCGATATTTACGGCGTGTTGCATCATCCTTATGTTTGGAAGCCCAATAGCCATCCAGACGGGTAGAAATAATCGTTCTGAAATGTTCCAGTTCAGCTTTGGTTGCTGCAGGGATCTGGCTGGCCAGATCAACAATGATCTTTTGTTCAATCACTTCAAAGGTCATGACATCCAGCAGCTGCTCCAGATCAAAGGCCCCGACCTTCTCCTGGATCCGCAGTGCATTCGCCACGGTCTGGGAAAGCGTATCGAAGGTTGGGTAATATTTAGAACTGTCTCTCCAGCGCGACAAAAAGGCTCTAGCCGTCGCACGGGAGCTGACGGATGACATCACCAGTTCTTGAGCCCATAGCGGTATATCGCCCAGGCTTTCACAGAAACCTGTGCTCATCAAACGGATAAAGAACGTACCGAGCTTGAATGGTGCTTCCCCATTCAATTCTTCAACCGATGCTGGATAACCAATTTCCGCCTGTAATGCGGTGACCAAAGCTGGCACCAGTTGGAATTTTTCCAGTTCAGCAAAGGAGTCTGGATTGACTTCCAGAGTCAGGTTCTGCTGTACCATTTCATCTGCCAGTGCCAGAACGATATGCATAAGTTCGGCACTGTCAGCCTTGACCACAGCTGCAATCATGGCCATATCCAGATCCTGTGCATCTGCATCAGGCTGGATATAGCGTTTTAAGGTGCTCAGACGCGCTTTGGCTTTGAGGAACTCTTCACGTTTGGCCAGATGTTCTCTTAGACTCTGCTGCTGTAAACCCAGCTCATTGAAAATAATCGAGAAACGATCGGCATAGAAGCTGCGAGAATATAGCTTAATGTCCAGTAACCAGTCTTTTTCGGTTTCAGGCTCAGGACTTGGAAAATACAGCAAGTATTTGCCCTCCTGATCCTCAAGTTCCAGTTTAATCTTGATCGCCAAACTCGATTCTTCTGCCATATTCAGAATCTGGACATCTTTCAGTTTTAACGCCTGTATTTCATCACTGAAAGATTGTTCCGCATCGTACCAGAAGACAATCCGGTGATTTTCAGTGTAGAAAGCCTGTTCCAGACCCTTCTGTAGCTGATCCAGATTCATGCAGTCACCTCTTTTTCTGCCACTACAACAGGAAATGGGATGCTATCAACATGAAGTAGCTTTTCTTTAAAATCTTGATCACCTAACGTGATTTCCCAGCGCTCCTCCATGAACTTTAATAGAGTTAAACCTCTCTCTTTAATTTCTTTAGGTGTCCAATCTTGTTTTGTATTTACTTCATTTTCAGATACTGATCCATTGTAATATCCGACCCCATCATCATCGTTTTTCTTTAACGGGAACGCGACATTTTGCAATGATGAATTTTTAGCACGGGATAAAGGAAGTAGATTTCCTAAGGAATGAGTTAAATATCGTCGTTTTTGCTCATCTAAGTGAGAATAATGCTTCAACCAATATGGATCATCTGGCGTTTGTGGAAAAATATGTTCTAGGGTTACACAATCCTTTTGGCTAGATTTAACTACATCCCAAGATAATTTATTTGTTGATTGTTTACCTTTCTCTCTAAGCCATTGTTCATGTTCGTAGAGAAAATAACGAACACCATCCCAATGATAGAATCCATCTCGATCAAGCTCATATTTTTCATCAATATAGGCTAAAAATTTCTGTGGATCATAATAGTGGCTGATTAATTTTTTAATCGTTTCTATTACCGATTCAATTGTTATGGAACTTGTCAACAAATCTCTCGACATAGCAAAAAGTTCGGTATCACCTGTATTTGAACGACGCTGACTTAAATTAAATAAAGTAAAGTTATATCTCTCTGCTACTTGCAACAACTCGACAATTCTCACCGGATCTTGCTTTGAAACAAATGCAGAAAGAATTAGAGGTTTAAAAGAACGGAAACTTAAACGTTCCAATCGATCTAACCAGCTTCGTTGTAAATCGGTTAGATTATCAGATTGATCAAAGGAAGGATTATGAATGTAAAACCAATAAATAATTGATTGTTGTAGACTTTTTACATATTCAGAGATCTCTTCGATTTTTAAAGCATCTTCTGCAGTTTTAGGATGCGTGATGTTACGCGCATTAAATTTTTCATTAAGCAAGAAATTAATGTAATCATCACCTTTTCTTCGCGTGTACTTAAAATACATTGTCCAATGATTACGAAGAAAAAGATTATCACTTAATGGAACATCTGAATTTTTTCCTAAATATTCATACATGGTTTTCCAAGCATCGTTGATATTGGATCTCAGCTTGTCTTTACCCGTATTGTCTTTAAAAAGTGTTGATAAATAAATCAGTCTATTCTTTAGTAGCTCTAGACTAGAAAGAGGCCTACCACGATTGTTCATCGTTTCAAAGGTGACAAATACATCTATCTCGTCATTAATCACATAAAGATTGAACTTAAATTTTTGAGTTAATTTTTTATATAGTGCAGTTTTATCTTCTAGTGATAAGACAGCCAACCGTTCTTTAAAAAACTCTTTTGCATTTTTCAAATTACGAGTGTAAAGGGTTTCTTGTTGCTGATAGGTGTGTGAATACATCCCAAAAATCTGAGTTCTTAAGAATTCATCACTTGGATTATCTTTTTCATAGCCAAAAATATAACTTTCCCGGATATTGTCATCCGCTTTTAATAAAATAAATTTTTGTTTAATTTTATCAACTTTTTGTGATGCAATTAACTCACCAGCTGGTATTGATTCAATAATTGCCTGAATCAGTACCATTGATGTAGTCAAACGTTGCTGTCCATCCACCACATAAAACGGCTTATAATCCAAATCTTCTATAAGCCATTGATCATTTGTCCATTTAGACCAGATCTTCTCAGGCACAGGCTCAAGTGTAATAACACCTGTATAATGTATTCTTTCAGGATCAAGCTGTAGTAAATCTTCCCAATAATCTTCCAATTGGGTCGTAGTCCAGGCATAGCCCCGTTGATAGTCAGGAATTCGTAAAATCCGTTCTTTAAAAATACTATTTAGACTTTGTAATTCCATGATTATTCCCCACTACCCCCAGTAATCGCTTTAACTTCAGCCAACAAGTCCCCAAACTTGCCATAATTGACTTTCACCCCATCATCTAGATCCAGTGAAATACGCTGATCGGCATAGTGACGCAGTTTTTCTTCAAAACTACTGAGTTCAGCCTGTTGCTTATGCAAGTTCTGTAGTTCTTTCTCTTTTCGTTTGATTTCAGCAGCAGAATCACTGTTTTCTATTTCACTTTCCAAAGAATTGGCCATAGCGGACATTTTGGAAATCAGTGGCATCACGTATTCGGTACGCATACGTGCTAAGGTACTTTCGTTATAGCGGTGCAAGTATACCAACGCCTGGAAAGCGCCTTGTTTACCACTGCTGAATAACCAGTAGATCGGGCGCTTTTTATAGGTCTGCATATGGTCTTTATAGAACTTGCTGGCGAGGTAACGGCGGATCGTATCTTCAGCTGTTTCACTTGCTTTTTTATCTAAGCTTTCTGCAAGCCATTGCATATTGGCATCTAGCTTATCTTTACCCCAAACCGCATCTAAAAACTCTTGGATACGATATGTAGCATCATCTTCAAACCAGTGCATTTCGGTCAATGGAATAATACCGTCAGCATCGGCTGGGAATGTTTGATAACGACTGGAATCAAAGTCTTGATTGCCTGAATGGGCATAGATCAGACCTGGTTCATCCAAGCTATAACGTCCCATCATGCAGCCAAGGGCATAGGAGACTAAACGCTGGCTGTCTTTTTCACGGTCGGCACGGGTTAAAGTGATTTGCTCATCGGGTACATCTGGCGTGAGTTCGTCCTGTAAACCATAAGCATCAATAAACAGCTTGTTATTTTCTTCTTCCAGACGTTTCATTTCAGCCACGGCCTTCGCATTTTGCTGTTGCCATGTGTTAAACGCTAGTTCTAAGTTTGGCTGTTGGCTACGAATAATGGGGTTTTGGGTAAAGTCCCATGAGGTTTCGTAGGAGTCCCAATCATATTTAGATAATTGAACACAAACCTTAATATTTTCTTCATTAGCTGCTTGTACATCAAATGGAAGTTTATTTATTTCGCCAACTCCAAAATGTAAGGTAGGATTCATAAGATTCATATAGTAGAAAACAACTTTTGAATTTAATAAACCTAATGTTGTTATTAAATTATTTGAAAAAACCATAGAACCTGTATTTTCAAATATAAAGCCCTCATCTACTAATCTTGCACAAAAAAAAGAACTCGAAATATCTGTCCAGGTTACGCCAGCTTTAAAATAATATGATGGATTTCGAATGGTAGAATTATGCTGCTGTTTAATTGCAAATCCATTTTTTTCCCAATTAATAATATGATTTCTGTTTCCATACCATTTTCTTGCAGTACCACCATCATTATGTGGGAACCATTTATTTAAATTAATTTGATTATTTTTGGCTACAAAATTGATCTTAGTATGATTGACTTCATACCACTCTCTTACAAACCTAGGTTTATCTCCGCTTGTTAGTCCACTTTTAGCATTAGCTATATCCGCTAATGCTGGCATTTTCTCAAAATTATCACGTATAGAATTACCTACCCAATATGCTATAGGACTACATGGTATTTTTTGGAAATCTTCTTGAATGGTTGTATCAAAGCGATTTAAATTATTTTTTAATAGGTATTGTTTTTCCTCATGATTTTTATCTACTAATCTGAAGAAAGCCGGCTTTACACCCCCTATATGTTTTTTTTGACCTACGAATGCTACAGTCTGTACAACTTCGCCAGATATCTCTGGAAAAGCTCGGGCTCCCAAATGAGCCATAGTCCAAATCGAATGATTTAGAAGTAATTTTTCCCGCATGTTTTGATATGATGTTAAAAACATCCATCCCTGCATTGTTACCATACTACTAGCACCAGATTCTTTACAAAAATCGAAACCACGTTCTATAAACATGGCAAAGAGGTCTGATTTACTATCAGGATAGTAATCTTTAGCGAATTCTTTTAAGTTTGTAATTGTATTCGCACCCATATACGGCGGGTTAGCGATCACGGCATCATACTGCTTACCGAGTAATTTAGCCTGTTGTACTAGAGGTAATAGCTCCTGTGCTGACTGCTGCGCAAAAATATCCCCTGAATCCAAAGCTGTATTCAGCTTGCTTTCTAAGTCAGATAATTTCTTCGCGAATGTTGCAGGCACTTGAATCAAAGAACCAAAGGTTGAAGCGTTTTTAAATAAATCCAGTAATTCTCTTAAATCTGTCTGTGCAATATTGGCACTAGCTAAATCTTGGCTAAATGCTTCTAAACGTTCAGGCTGACTATCTTGTAGCGCAATAATATTCAGCTTCGGTGGATTGCTAAATAAACGGCGGTCATCCTCACGTGCTTTCATCAACAACGCAAAACTGGCGAGCTGTGCCGCACGGGTATCAATATCAATGCCGTACAGGTTATTTTCCAGAATCAAACGTGGAATATCACGGCTACGGTAGCCACGCTCTAAGTAAATTGCTTTTAAGCAATCATAAGCTTCAACGAGTATATGCCCCGAACCACAGGCAGGATCGAGTACCGTAATGCTTTCAGGGTTTAAAGTATCGCCATCTTCACTGATCCGCACATCAATCAGCTGTTTTAGCTGTGCATTGACTTCGTCGCTTTGCTCAGCCGGTTGAATATAGTATTCCCACTCACTGGCAAGCGTACTATCAGGCTGTGCCATCATCCATAAGCGGCCGACACTGTTCTGTACCAAATATTTTACAATCCAGTTTGGGGTGAAGAGTTGCGTCGCTGCAGGAATGTCTTCACTCTTGACGACTTTACCAATGACTTGATCTTTCTTTTCAGAAATATAGAACTGGTACAGCCAGCCAATAATCTGCACATCCGACCAGTCTTCTTCAGGAATGCTACTGACTAAATCACGGATCAATGAGTCAGTTTTGGTCAGGTTATCCGGTAATAACAGTTCAGATTCATCAGACACCTGTTCGAACAGGAGTGGCATCACTTGGTTTAATGCATGACACTGCGCCAGTAACAACTCCCGGTACAGTTCTTCGTCTTTATTGCCATCCAGCTTGAGTTCAGCCACACGGCTGGCATTTAAACCCGGTAACTCAATATCCAGACACTCTTCCAGAATCTGCGGCAAGCCTGCACTACCATCAGCACTACTCAGTACACGGCGACCATGATCCAGTAAGCCTTTGCATTCCATGTAACGAATCGCACAGAGCCGGTTAAACCAACTGTAAGCGATATAATCAATCGTCTGCTCAAAGCTAGTTGCTTGAATGCGTTTGATCAGCTTCTCACGTGGTTTCATGACGGATAGCGGAAAAACCTGATCGCCAATCAGCAGCAAGTCGCCTTTCTGTTCAGCCGGTAAAATGCTGTCTGCGGTGATGCCGTATTTGGCGGCCTGCTTGCGCATCGCTGCGATAAAATCATTTCGTGCTTGCGGTGCGTATTTTTTAATATGACTGGTATTCATCTTTAAACCTTTAATTAATGACTGATGCCGATATCCCTAACCCGAGTTAGCGGATACGCACACGCTTTTTATCACTCACGATTTTTTTCAATTCAGCTTTGAGTGCGTCTACAAACTGATCCACTGACTCTTCTGTTTCCAAATAGACACTGCTGGAGGTTTTGCTGTAAATGCTGGCGACATCGACTTCTACCACCGGTTTCGGTGGCACTACGGCTGTCACAGGCTGTACCGGACTCGCAGCAGGTGCTGATGTAGCTGGGCTGGAGGCGGTTGCAGTGTTGGTTACACTCTCTGCTTTGCTCTGAGCCAGTTGTGCCGCTTTGGCCTGACGCTGGATTTCCGCCTGAACTTCGCTTTCCAACTCATACAAGGCTTCATCAAAACGCTCGACGGCGGTTTGGGTTTGCAGCATATAGATGGTGGACAGGCTAGTTTCCACTTCAATATCCGTTTTCAGCAGTTGTAGTGGGCGTAATAGCTTGTTACTCAGCTCAGCGCTAGCGATGCCACTGTTTTTAATCTCGGCTTCTAACTGCTTGATCTTGTCATCAATGTGCTCTATCGCCTGATTGCGCTTCTCACTCAACAGTCGCTCATTGACACTTTCCACAGTGCGAACCAAATCAGCGATTTTATTGAGTAAACCATATGGTGATTCAATGGTCGAAATGCGATGTAATTCAGAGAGGGCTTTTTTTGCCACCTCATCACTGCCCAGCGCCTGTTTGTTTTTCTCAAAATGACGTAAGGCCTGTTGCAGTTGCTGCCAGCTTGGCATCTGATTACTAAAGAATTCATGAATGTCACGATAATCTTCTTCCAGATCCAGATAGTCGTCCTTGTTCTCGACCACGGCCTTAAAGAAATCAAAGCTGTCGCTATTCGCCAGCAGACGTTCCAAAGTCAGAATCGACTTTTCAATCACTTTCTTGCCCGGGAACTGCCCAACATCAGTTTTACTCTTATACGACTTAAAGTTGGCTAACCAATTTTTAAAGTTTTTGGTATAAAATTCAAATAGCTCTTTCTCTGTCGCTGGTCCCATGGCCGAGAACAGTTCTTGGGTCAGTTGGCGTGCCTGTTTCAATACCTGATCATCAGTCTGGCGTTTTTTAATGATCGACACATCACGGCGGCGGCGGCTGTTTTGTAAAGGCTCAAAGGCATCTTTTAACTGTAAGCTGCCGCCATTTAACTGCAGAGAAATCCGACCCATTGCCGCCAGCTGACCTACCAGCAGTAAAATCTCGGCATCTGGCCAGCCATAAGGACGTTTGGCAAAACGATCCACCACATCAGATACCAGAATACGTTCGGTACCGGTTGCACGCAGCGAGATGTATTGTTCGACATCCTGCATGGCTTTTGGATTACTCTGCCCACCATTCAGTGACAGGCCTAACTGCGCCATATCATCCACAGTCAAAACAGCGTTCAGTTCACGCCAGGCAT
Source organism: Acinetobacter uliginosus (assembly GCF_044130295.1). Lineage (NCBI taxonomy): Bacteria > Pseudomonadati > Pseudomonadota > Gammaproteobacteria > Moraxellales > Moraxellaceae > Acinetobacter > Acinetobacter uliginosus. Next base: position 13,946 of record NZ_JBIQOC010000059.1, read on the forward strand.
CCTGCTGATAGACTTGCAGATAGCTCAGTTTGGTATAAGTGTTTTCCAGCAAATAACGACAAGCCTCATCCAGCTTGGTGGTTGGACTTGAAGATGAAAGTTGTAGGTGTTGACCCAAGGCATAACTTTCCGCGTCCAGCAACATTTCTTCGACCCGGGCACGCAGGCGTTTTTTACGCTCCTGGTTCTCACGGCCACGGTCTGCCAGGATACGGCTGATATCAGACTGAGTGCCATCATCATTTAAGCGAATAAATTTATTGGTTTTCAGCCAGGTGCGCAGTTCATTAAAGAACTGTTTATCGTCTGCCAGTTTAAACAGCACTTGTCCTTCGGCCTGAGTACTTCTACCAATACAGTAAGCTTCTGTGTAGAGGTTGTATTCCGTATCCAGTGGAGAAATGATTTCAACTTTCAAATCGCTCTCATACTTGCCATCCAGGCTATGGCTATCCAAGAAACGACCAATCTGATAGTCCATCTTGTTGGCTTGATGGCGGTATTTGTTCTGATCCCTCAGTAAATCTTTAAAGATCAGATTGGCTAACTCTTTATTTTCTTCTGAAGCTGCTAAGTCTGTGGCTTTAATTTTGCGGGTGATATCGCGTTCTTCATTGGTCAGGAACAGGAACTCATCGCCATTACGAGTAATCAGGCTCTCTTTTTCCAGACGCAGTAGGCTTTCTTCAATCCGCTTGCGCAATGCCAGCTTGTCTTCATCAATTTTCTCAATCGACAAAGTCACCAGGTTATCCAAGGTACCTTTGATGATATCGACATAGCGGATCATGAACAGGGTACGCAGCATCTGCACATCAAAACCATCCAGGGTCTTATTCTGCCCTGCCTGGTCGATGGTACGCTTCACTGCTGTATCCAGAAATCCTTCCACTGAAGTATAGAAACGGTGGAAAGGAACCAGTGCCCCGACTTCATCTGTAGCAATCGCATTCGCGGCCATCTGGAACGCATCCAACATGGACCGTTCACCATAGGCCAGGTGTGCACCGGTCGCACCGACCTTACGGATTTCTTCAAATACTTTTTGCACCAGCTGGAAATGGTACGGCGCAAAAGGATAGTTATGAATAAAGCTGTCTGGACCCTCATAGTTCTTGAGGGTTGGGCCTGAACGGTCAAAGGTAATCTGATTTTTGAGAATATCACCCTTTTGCTCAAACACTGATCTGAGCAATGCTTCAGCTTCTGGGGTTTTACGTAATAAACGTTTCTGGATGACTTCATCGGTATTGGAACTGGACAGCGATAAACGGGTTTTAAAACGTCCAGCAATCTTGGAGAAATCATTGGCTTTGGAAGAAGACATCTCACCTAAAACAGCATCGATGTCTGCCTGTGAGGTCACGATAATCCAAGCGCGGCCTTTACAGATCGTACCCAGGTTTTCAGTAATGGTTTGCAGTGTCAGCATCAAGCGGGTATCGCTGCCAATAAACTGCCCCACTTCATCGACCAAGAACAACATGCGTTGCTGGGGTCCTTTGCTGTCCAGGTATTCTTTCACCCACTGACAGAAGTTTTCGACCGAAACACTAAAGGTCTGCTCAGAATCCTCAAACCATTTATGCGCAGCTTCAGCAGATAAGTTGAGGGCTTGGGAAATCGCGGTTTCAACATCATCCTGATAGAATTGATAGCCGTCACGCTCCTCTAGCCAGGACATGCCGCTGGATTCCTCAAACGCCTGTTTAAAGCGTTCGTAGACACCTTTCTGGCTCAGGTGACGTTCCATATGTGCAATATGTGGATGGTCAGCACTAAAACCCTGATACTCGTTAAACACGCGTAAAAACACATTCAGAATCGGATTGCCGTCATCATTTGAACTGGCTTTACTGTCGATGTTAAACAGGATGACATCGGCATGATGGCTGACCGCCTTGCCAATATCGGCACGGATAAACGCATCACGGATTTTAGTTTCATCAAAGAATTCTGAGGCGCTACGCTCGTTACCTTGCGAATCACGTGCCACTTTATTGGCCAGAATATACGACAAGGTTTTCAGGAAATGTGATTTACCTGAACCAAAGAAGCCTGAAATCCATACGCCGACACGGTTGGCAATCGAAGGATCGCTCAGGTCTGTGCCATAAGACTGGAAGAAATCCCGAAAATGCTTTTCCAGTTCATTGGTGACCACATACTCATCGAGTTCCTGATAAACCGTGGTATTGTCATTCTGGTCTGCTTTTACGACCCCATTAATCGCACGATCTAATGGCTTGTAAAAAAGTTCTTTAATGTTCATCTCAATCAATTCCCCCGAATTTTTATTTCTATTTGCCGTGTTTAAGGCACTAATCTGAATGCTCTGTAGTAATTATTGCTTGGAATTTTTCCAAATAAACTCATCGCCTGACCGTCGTAATAACCTGGGTAAAACAGCACCACTGGCTTATGCCCCAGTAACGAATGCAAACTGTTCAATAAGTGATGGGCACGTAACAGTGGCCAAACCGACCCTACCCCAGTCATCAACACAATATCTTGCGCATTGGTGGCATATTTACTCACCAGATAGGGCGCGAACTTATCCATATGCAATGGGCCTTTCAACGCTTTGAGCAGCGCCTCATCGCCTTTGGCTTTTTGCATTTGAATGGCTTTATCGATGAAGTTACGCTCAGCCAGATAATCCACCACGGCTTGCAGCAGGTTGATATTCACCACCTTCAGCTGACTGTGTTTTTTCTCCAGCATCCCGTCTAGAAAATGCAGATATTCGCGCACTTTCAACTCATCTTCAGGTGCATAATCAAAAATCCAGAAGCCAATTTCATTGCCCAATCCTTGACCGGTGAGAAACTCGGTTGAAAGTATTCGCTCTGGAATCTGATTCAGACGCTCATGTATTTTTTGACTCATTGCTGCCCCCTCTACAACTACCGCGTCCATAGCGACACTTCCATAGATCTTTTAATGCGTTGTTTATAATGTTCTTCCAACAGGCTACGCAGCTCTGCTCTGACGATCACACGCTGCAACTCCAGCTTACGGGTACTTTTTAAGTAACCGGCTTCTGCCAGCATGCGAAACACCACCTGCCCCATTTTTTTCTTGCTGGACTCTTTCCAATCACAGATATCCGGATCTCGTTGTGAACGCTCCTCCAAAAAATCGGACCAGATATAACTATCCAGATATTGAGCTTGAGAGATATAGGCATCCCTTATCACCGTTTCCATAAACTCAAGTAGCAAGAGATTGCGTTCCAATGCGCCACAAAAAGCCACCTGAGTCGCCAGCTCATCATCCCCATCACGCAAAGCTTTCCAGAAATCAGGCTCTAAGCGCTCCAGACGCTTACGAATAGCGGTGGCATTGCGTTGAGCTGAAGCAGGCGTTCTTTTTTGTAGAATATTGTCAATCTGAATGGCCTGATGCCATTGTTCTGGAGTCGCTTCTCGTAATAACAGATCCGCGATCAGCCGGCTTTCACGCACCATCAGTGAACCACCACTCAGGTCACTGTCATAATGAAATTGATCCATCATGGCCAATCTCCTTATGACGCCTGATCAAACAGAGAAGATGACAGTTTTTCGATATCTGAACGTTGTAACACCAGAGGATATTTCAAGGCATCTTCCGCCTCAGCCAGCGTGATCGCGGCCTGATAGCGCTGCAAGGTATAGTGAGCCAGGGCTTTTTTGACCGAAATCTGTAATCTGCCATCCGGCATGCCAAAGTCTTTTTCGACCAGGGCTTTTTGTGATTCATTCAATTTTGGATTAGGCATCAGCGTCAGCATGATTTCTTCATGCCAGTGTTGGTCCTGAACAGGGTCTACTGTATCAATCGCCACCACAACAGGTGTGCGATCAATCCTGGAGAGTAAAAAATCCTTAAACTGCTTGCTCTGATGGCAATAGGCACGAACATGCCAACGGAATCCGGTATAAACCAGGGTATGCGGGGAAATCATGCGCTCATGCCACTGTGGTTGATGCATTGAGGCATAAATAATTTTTAGACAGCTTCGTGTTCGACAGGCACGCAACACTTCCCTGATGACTTCAGGACGCACACTGCGATCGGGCAACTGTACCGCTGAGAGATTCGGTTCTGGTGTCGCAATCAGGGCATGCGATTCACTGACCAAACCCGAGAGCATGTTGAGATACTCATTGATATGCGCTGTAGTCAGTACCGGTTGAAAACTGGCTTTAGGCACATAGCCCTTTACAGAGGGATCATGGATCAAGGCATCGGGGTTATACAGCGTATTATAGCGTTTGATATCAGCAGAAGCCTGCTGTCGACTAAGCCCAAACCAGCTCATCAAACGATTGGTGACCAAACGACCCTCCCAGTAAGCAAGCAGCTCGATCGCTCGCATTCGTAGAAGGACTTCATGCTTATCTGTCGTCATATACCAATCAGTCAATAAATAGCAGTTTTAAGATTACCCTACAGCAAATATACAGTAAAGATTTTTGACGGTATTTTAAGGTAGTATTGCAATCAACAGATAAAAAATATACGGATGTCTCTATGGGGACAGTCGATTAGCGATGTAGATGAGGATTTGAGATTCTCTGAATTTACCTCTATCAACTAAAATACACAGCGAACTGGTTTTGCAAATGGGGAAAATATGGGCTTTAGATTTCGCAAGAGTATTAAACTGCTACCCGGATTAAAAATTAATCTGACGCATAAGGGCATTAGCAGTGCGAGCATTGGCAAACCCGGTGCTTCTCTAAATATTGGTAAAAAAGGTACTCGAACCAGCGTGGGTATTCCAGGAACCGGACTCTCCTATTCCAAACATCGACCTTACACAAAGAATCCCAATGACCCACAGCATTCCTCTCAGCAACCACCACCCTTAAATAGCCCAAGTATGGAAACATCCAGATCAAATGTCTGGCTTTGGGTATTTTTTGGAATATTTTGTTTTATTGTAGGCGCTGTCATTTTTTAGCAAGAACAGCATTGTATTTTGATCAAAAAAAATGCCCACATGGGTGAGTGGGCAAACTAAGGATATTAAGATCCTTCAGAAACTACAGCGCGATTCTCGCTACTACACTATCTGTTATTTAAATCAGCGACTGTGGCTCACAGCATGTTGCTGATCGCACAGCTTAAAAGTAAGTTTTGTTGTAGTTTTAATGAATTGCGGTTTTTTAAAGGAGCTTTTTTATAGCTTCATTATTTTGTATGTTTTTTTAAATTCTTCAGACTATTCTAAATAGTCAGTACGCAATAGTATCACCTGTTGATCTTGGTATTGGCGATGAATGGTTAAATCCATTTTAGCAATTGTTTGTGAGGTTAAATCTGACGGCTCACGTACTAATAAGCCTTGTAATGTTGTTAGTAAACTTTTCATTTTTCAATCCCCTATTCGATTTAAATCAATCACATGAATAGTGCTATTTTGTAACATCAATATTTCAATAGGATGAATCAAGGTGATATCAAAAGGACTGCCCCCTGTATATATAGAAATCAGTCCTTAAAAACGGCTTAATCAACGATCCAACTTTATAGAATCGGATCGTTTAGGCGTTATGTTCAGGTTAAGAACAAGAGTAGGCTGGTTAGGGTAAATCAGCCAGACCAAAGCCGTATCTTGCTGATAGATGAGTACAAAAGCTCGTCAAACAAATCCGCTCTATCTCTTCTAAGCTGAGATCTGATTTTCTTCTATTACAGAGCGGATGAACCAGCAGACCATTTTCTAGCACACCTTGCCCACCTGCGGCTTTGGCAATCCGATGATCCGATTCAGTAGAATCGAGATAGATTAATCCATCACAAATGGGGCAAAAGTTATGATTACCCACTAGAAAATTATGCTTAAGCAAATTTTTGGTTAATGCTGAAAAAGGCCTTGGGCTTTGATCGAGAAATTGGATTGTCGATGCCTACACTCCACTTTACTTATTTTTAGACAGTAACCAATCGAGAGCGTTCATTTTTACAATACCATTATAATTGGCTTCAGTCCCTATCGTGTCTAAGGTAAGTAAATACTTGGGATACGAATCAGAAATTTTCTGTAATGGACGTAACTCTCGGCTTAGTGTCTCCTCATTGAGAGTTTCTAATGCCACCTGATAATAAGTTAAATTTTGTAAAGTATCGACAGCAACAAAATCAATTTCATATTCATCAACCCGCCCTACATAGACCGTATAGCCTCGTCTGACAAGCTCAAGATAAATCACATTTTCTAAGATATGACCTTGATCAGCATTAGCATCAGGCAACATAATGCGGCGCAATCCAACATCAACTAAATAGTATTTTTCAGAGGATTGTAATAACTCACGCCCACGTACTTTAAATTGTGCGGCGCTATAAAATAGCAAACTGTCCTGTAAGCCCTGAATATAGCGTTTTACTGTTTCAAATGAGATTTTAACCCCACTTGAAACAAAGGTATTTTTAATTTTATTGATGGAAATGGGTGAGCCTGTCACGCTTGCCAAATATCTTGCGACACGCTCGAGAGAGTTAATATCGGCAGTATTCAAACGGGGAATAACATCTTTAAACATTACACTGGCATAGACTGCTTGCAAGTAATCATAGGTTTCCTGCTGGCTGGTCATGGCAAGCGTATAGGGGAAACTACTGCGCGTGTACATGGCATACAAATCACGATTGGATAATTGTTGGATGATCGGATTATTTTCAATATGCCACTGTTTAAACTCTTGGAATGACAAGGGTAAAACATGTTGCTCGATATAGCGTCCTGTGAGTAACGTCGCAAGTTCTCCACTTAGAAAGAATGCATTTGAACCTGTAATATATAAATCGATATAATCCCGAACATATAAAGAGTCGACTACTTTTTCAAAATTGGTAACATGTTGTATTTCATCTAAAAAAACATAGTTTTTCTTGCTTTCATCAACTTTTGACAGTACATAATCATGTAGTTTGCGGTAATCGGTGAGTTCTTCAAATTCCATAAATTCAAAGTTGATGGCAATGATGTTTTCGGCTTGTACACCCTGTGCTTTTAAGTCTTGTTGAAACATCGCCAGCAAGGTGGATTTTCCAGAGCGACGTACACCCGAAAGCACTTTAATGACATCACGGTTTTGCCATGTATTCAGAAATTTTAAGTAGCTATCACGTCGAATATTAGTTTTTCTCATTGTTTACACTTAAACTCTAAAGTTTTAATTTATTCTATCAAAGTTTAGATGCCAAGTGAAAATATATTTAATTACAAAGAAAGTTTCCAGTTCATGTGAAATATTTAAAATTCTAAACTGCTGTTATAGCCGTTTAGAGAAGCTAATCACGACAAGCTCCAAGATACCAGGTCTACTCTTTAGACGAAATTTGGTAGGTTTTTTTATCTAAGACATCAATCCGAATTCTGTATTTTTGATTATTGATGCTCCCTTTTATCTGCTATACAAATTGAGTGAATAGTAAATGGAATAAAAATTTATCTAGACCTGTCTACACATAATTTTCGTTAAAAATTAATATTCAATTTTTAGCAAGAATAGCGTTATATTTTGATCAAAAAAAATGCCCAGAGAGGGATCAATGGGCAAAACTAAGGACCTTGACGGTCATTCAGAAACTACAGCTAGGTTCTAGCTATGATTCTGCATTTAATTAAGAAAAGCTACACTGGCTAAATATATCAAAAGTTGAATCATGTGATTTATCATTAATTAATACACTTGAGAAAACAAGATCATAGCCCTGCTGATTAATACAATAACTCACCAAACAAATCCGCTCTGATCTCTTCTAAGCTGAGATCTGATTTCATTCTATTACAGAGTGGATGAACCAGCAGACCATTCTCTAGCACCCCTTGGCCACCTGCGGCTTTGGCAATCCGATGATCCGATTCAGTAGAATCGAGATAGATTAATCCATCACAAATGGGGCAAAAGTTATGATTACCCACCAGAAAATTATGCTTAAGCAAATTTTTGGTTAATGCTGAAAAGGCCTTGGGCTTTGATCGAGAGATCGGGCTAATCGATTCCACATATCCGACTACATGCTCTACAACCCCATCATCATAATTACCCAAAAATCTTTCAGAGTAAAACTCGTTAAAGTTTATGTACTTAAAAGCCTTTGACATCGACAAAATGAAGGTATTCAGGCATTCTTTATCTTTAAAATCAATATCCATTTCTAGGCTTAAACAGATAAATGCCTTATAAACGATTTGCAGTCGATCATAGCCTTTAATACCACTCCCGAACTTGCCGACCGTTTCAGTGATAGCCACTGGAAAATTGGCAATCAAGAATTCAATACTACTGCGGACGCGTGTAAACTCTTTAAAGCTAATCGTTCTATGATGAATCTGCATGATGCTTTCATGAATTTCAAACACAATAGCAAACCATGCGAGAAAGGAAGTAATCTGAAAACGCTGGTCTTTATAAAAATATAAGAATGGATGTAAACCCAAACTCGGAACCCCAGTATTTTTTACAGGAGTTGCCATTCTGCAAAGGATCGTAAACAGATGCGACATGAGCTTTTCAACGCGTTCACCCTGATTCAGGCTCATAATATTATGAATCTGATCACCCGCAATGATATTCATGAGTTCATTGACCAAGCCAATTTTTTTGCCATGACTCATTTCAGTGTCTAATAAGATGGTAGAGAAAAGCAGCTGATGGATCTTCTCCCCCAACTCGATCAGCTCATTTAAACGTGTATATTGAAGCTCTTCTAAATTGGATTTATTGTCATTGATATAGCAACAGGCATAGATCGCATAATATGCATCACTCCCCCGACTTCTTAGATGATATTCCTCATATTTATCCAGGCGTTTAGTATCTGAGTTAATTGATTGAAATACGCGTCGTGCATCTTCTGGAGTACCAAGCACTTGCCTGAAACTGATTTTAATATCTTCTAATTTGGACTTTTGTTCTGCAAATTTGGCATCAGTACAAATTTTTTGGAAGTCAGCCAGATCCCCTAAATGATTTCGGAGGTAACGAATATCCTCTTTCTGTTGGTCATTAAAGTTAGGTGCTTGATTGACTTGTTCATCAGCAAAATATCGATTGATCCACGCATAAATACTCGAAAGACGATGCGCCCCATCGATAATATAAATGTTGTTTTTGATATCTTTCCAATACAAGATACACAAATTGATATTCTGATCTTCTGTGCAATCCTCAATAAAGTTTGCAATTTCTTGCACACTCCAATATTCAGTAGAGCGCTGATTATCGGCTTTGAATAAACATTTAAGGATTTCGTGCCGGGCAAAATCAGTCAGTGTGACCTCAAAATTATCTCGTTGCTTTGAAGGAGACATTTCTGCTAGTGACATGACTTTACGCTGAATAATATTCGTTAGTAATCGTGTTGGACCCATTTTTATTTTCTCCAGGCAGCACTTTCCTATATTCGATAAAGTATGAAATTTGAAAGTGCATATCGTTCAATTTGGTTAAAGCGATGAGTTAAATGACCGTCAATATTCGGTCAGCGCTAACAAAAGAAACGTAAGAGAAATGGGGATTTGAGATAATAAAATGTTCATGCTTAATTCCTGTAGTTTAGAGTTTACTATCTACAACCATCTTTTCCACAAGATGGAGGTAGACCAAACAGGGGTGGAAATACCGCACTACAGAAGACGGCCAGTCATAGACTGCCCTGCCTGGCCTACCACAATGGCAAGCTAAGCATAATAAGCACAAAAAAACCGCTAAAGCGGCTTTAATGCTTCTGTAGTAATTTCCAGGTTTCCACGCCTGATTACAGATTTTGCTGTAATGTAGTTATCATATTTGTATCTTTTACTTTGGTCAAACCAAATTAGACTTTTTTATTCATTTTCTGGTGGTGTTTCAAATTTAATGCTGGCTTATTTTTTAAAAATTTTAACCGAAAAAATCCCTGTATTTTCAATACATCCAAGGATGCCTATTTAGCTCAAAATCTATGCAGCATACTTTTTGAAGCACTAGCTACATTTATTTTTTAATTCTATGAAAGGACCTCAATGAATTAAAATCATGAGAATAATTAAAACAAAAAATCAAATTCGCGGAAACCCAGGCCTTTGCTTGGCAAATCAGATTTTGACAAAGCAAAGGCCTGGGCCCCTTAAATTGAACGATATCTGCTTAGGCTATTCCCATAAGGAAGGGTGTTGTACAGCTTCCAGTAGCAAATCAAATGCAAGGGATAATGTGATGTTTTTATTGCTTTGTTGATCGATAAAATAGACGTGAATCTCACGACTTTTTTGCGTGAGATCCACCGGATAGTTATCGTACTGCAATTGGACTTCCTCAGGTAACAACAGCTGCATCCCCTCGATAAAATCCTGCATTGCCCAATCCATTTTTGGCTTTTGCTGGGCATCAAAACGACATTGGAAACAAAACTGGTTTCTTCTGAGTTTGCCATGCTGAATCAATACAGCTAAAGCCGACAGAACTTTCTCCTTTAAAAGATCTTTTAATGCGATAAATAGCTGTAGGCTCTTTGGCTTCAGCTTGGTTTTGATCTGCTTGTCATATAGGTCGCTTAAGTACTTTTTCTCGATCGATGCAGCATTGTCCAAATTCCATCCAAGTTTACTGAATGAAGGGACTTGCCATTTTGCAGCAAGCCAAAGCGCACGCTTAACCCAAATATGTAGGTTATCCACTATATGAGGTGCTTGGATCTCTGCATCTTGATATGTGTTGAGATACGTGTAGATGACCTTGTAGGATAATGGCTTCAGCTCGAATTGCATCTTGGGCATCAGATAAGGTTGTACTTTCTGATCAATACCCAACACCGGTTGATCACGTTCAAAGCACTTTCGGTGTTGGCGGTCGCGATTCAGATCCACCGCTTCAGTTTCTTCACGATCATAATGCCTATTCAGAACAGCAGGATGAACTACACAGGGCGTATTGTAAATTCGATCAATCGCCAGCAGATCCAGGGTATGCAGGTAGTGTGAGGCCGTTTGTTCAATCGAGCTATGCCCCATCCAATCGGCCAGCAAACGCCATTTATGCTGAATCACCGCTTCATGCCTGATTGCCTGTTCACCGAACAGATGCTTGCGCATGGACTTAGCCTGCTGCCAGCTGTAGTCGGTATAGGTCATCACCATTTCTTTCGATCCCAACCAGGCGATTGCCAAATGATTGGCGGCACTATGGCGGAAACTGTGGAAGGTATAGCCGTGATCTGGCTTGATGATTTCATCGAACAGCAGCCGGGTCATTTTTGAGATATACAGCTCGCTCAGGATTTCTCCACCGATCTCAAAAACCAGCTGCTCGTTCGCCTTTTTATTATTCGGCTGCTGAAAACAATGCAGAAGATAGCTTTTCACCGCTTGCAGTTCATCATCCAGTAATACCGCGTTCAAATCGAGTTGACGTTGCGCATTTTGGCTTTTCAGTCGTCGATAGACATTATTTTTCAAGGTGATGCGTATGGCGACCGTTTGATTGCCTGGATCGTCTTTCCACAGCAGTTGAGGACAAATGATTTCCCCCAGCGTCAGTCCCCGGATTTCATTGAGTCGACATCCCAAACGATAAGCCAGGAGGTACATCAGCAGCAACAGCTGCAGATGGACTTTTTCTTTTTGAGTTGAACAGGCCTCAATTTTCTGAATGACTCTTTTTTTTAATTGAATAAACAGCTGTGGGCTGATGAGCTTGGCTTGACAGAACTGGATACGTTGAAAATCACTGTGGTCAAAGCTGCTGACCGCTGGCACATTCTCCGCATATTCTTTCTGGCAAAAGGCATGAAAATCTTTCAGTCGTCCAAAGGCATATTGTGCCCGACCCTGAGTGCGAGTGTCTGTGTATTCACGCTGTGTTTCAGCACGTTCATCGATGCTGTTCAGGATGGAGGCATACAATTGCTCATAGTGCTCTACATTCATCTGTTCAAGGTCATTGTCATACATATAGATATGACAGAAATAGTCTTTCGCAAAACTGCTCAGATAACGCTTGATACTACTCAATTTTAATTTCTTGCCGTTTTCTTTTTCTTCTTTTCTCAAATAAAAGATCCAGCTCAATAGTCTTAACTGTGCTTCTATCAGATTGCTTTCTTTATAATTGTCACCCTTTAAGGCTGCCTTCTTTGCCTTTAACCGGGTTCGGATATTGCGCCATTGCTTAAACTGTTGCTCATCGCGTTGTCTTTGGCTTTGCTTATTTTTCCCTGCCGGGGCTCGCTCTTGTTCAAAAAACTCCAACTCAAATGGAAGCTCTTTCAGTTGCTGATGTGCCGTGATAGCCACCGGTTTGGCTGTTTCAGTCTCTAACGGGAGGATCCCATGTTCTACTTTGACAAGATCAGTCGTGGATTTCAAGGTATTAAACCAGGCTACACCTTGGTCTTCTGCCGTTAAAGACACAGTTTTTAGATGATTCTGCAACACTTCACTTAAACACATATCCAGACTCAAGTCGGGATGGATTTCCAGCGCCAGGTTGACATGCTGAAAGGGCTTGAGTGCAGTGATCTCAATGAGATCCTGATCCTCGGATCGCAAGATTTTTTTTAATGCCGAAATCTGTTCCGAGACCTTGAGCTGTTTTTTAAGATTCTCGAACACACTCAGAATCGCTTCCAGCACCTTGCGCGGATGTTGTGGTTGCAGGTCCTCTGCTTGCTGTTTCAGGATGTGTAAAAAAAGTTGTGCATAAGGATTGAACCAGACATGCCGCCACTGATAAATCATCTTGTCTTTAATTTCATTGCCGTAATAGCGGTGTGGCATGCTGTAGCTGAGAACCAGTGGATTGGTAATTTTTTTATAGTCACTTCGATACAGTGTTGAATACCCAGACAACGGATTGCTCATTTTCTCCTTCTCTTTCTCCTCCTCCAGCAGACGATTGCCGATGGCGACCAGCTGAGTGAGATCACTACAGCCTGAACAATAAATCAGACTTAAATACAGATGACCCAAGCACTGTTGTGCTGTTGGCATCTGCAGTGTCTCGCTACGCCAATACGCCTTCAGTCCTCTGGCAATATGAAAATGCTGCTGTCCCAACCGCAGTCTGGCTTCAGTGCTGAGAATCTGCCGCGGTGGCGGATCAGAAAACAGCGTCGTGGGACGCAGCTTAATCGGATAAGGCTGTTGTTCCTCATTCTGATACTGTTCTAAACAGGCTAAAAAACTGGCTTCACTGTGTTTGATATACGGTTTGCGCTTGGCACGAGTGGTGAAGTCTTTGTTCCTTAAGAAAGTCTCCAGTCCTTTGGCGAAATTCGCCCAGATTCGGGCAATCTGGTCATCGACCTCCTGCTGGCTATCCTTCTGTCCTGCAATAGCCTCCTTCATTTGTTGAAAAGTAAAGGCCACTTGCTGAGCAATCTGATGATAAATGGTTGATGGAATCTTAATCAGATAAGCATCTTCCGATGCGCTTTCATCAGCCTCTTTACGCTTAATCAAACAGTCTTCAGCCCATTGTAAATAAGGGGCTCTCAGCGCGACCGTGGCAATCTTTTTATCCTTTAAAAACGCCTTGATTTCTTCCTGACAATCCACCCAAATTTTCTCAATTTCGCTATCGATCTCAAGCGTATTACCCTGATGTTTTTTAATGATATCCGACATCTTATTAAAATCCGCTTCGACTTGCTGCTTGATATTTTCATATATCAGGGACATGATTTTAATCGGATAAGCCTCTTGTGTTTCGCTCAGATCGATCAAATAATTCTCTTTAAGCTGAAAAAAATAGGCTTCGCTCTGTTGTAGATAAGGGGCTCTGAGTGTTGCCGTGCTAAGCTTATGGTTCTTCAAAAATTTCTTCAGCGCTGACTGAAAATCTAGCCAGATTTTCTCAAGCCCTTTATCAATATCTGTCGTACTTCTTTTACGCCCTGCAATCGATTGGAGCATCTGCTGAAAAGTCAGTTCAACTTGCTCACCAATATGCGCAGCAATCACATCATGCTTTGTCATGTGCTTTATCCTTTTCTGGCATCGGACTGGATAAATGCTCAACCTGCAATATCTTGATCATCTCATCGATGCCTTGACTGACATGGCATATATACTGATACAAGGAGGCTGAGGAATAACGATAAAACAGCTCCTGATCGCGTTGATCATGGCCGTACAAGGCCTGAATCACATTAAACGCCACTCCATGATCCATCAGCATATTCATTGCAAAATGGCGCAGCCAGTTATTGTAAATAGGCGCTGAGACATAGCGCGACAACGCTTCATTCACCCAAGCTCGGCTGAGAGGCTTGATCCTGATTTTAGGGCTGTCCCATGCTTGAGCCGTCACCGGCAGGCTTCCCGGATAGACAATCACCTTGCCAAACAGATCTTCAAGGGTGATATTTTTCTTGAAGACAAATTTCAGTAAGTCAGCATAGTGAGTGACCACACTGTTTAAGAAATCGAGATAATGCTTAAAAGCCTGAGTAAAAAACTTCGCTAACGGAATAAAACGCCCATCCTTACGTGATTGGCTATTCTTTTTATCATTCACATACAACAGTCTTAAATCCAGATCATAAGCACTACACTCCCCCAACAAATGTTCTTGCGGACGTCGTGTTAAACATAACAGGCTGATATGCCACATCCACAAACTGTAGGCATTGATCCGCTCGATCAGGTGCTGATGCAACTGAATTTTCTCATGACAGACCTTGTGCAGCTGCTGGAAGAAATCGGACACAAAATCCGGAGTCAGGGCCAATTGACTCCCCAGCCGGGTGGTATCCGCTTCACTCGAGCTTTCAAACTGCTGCTCGACGATCTTGATCCCGGCTTCAGTGTCCGGTCTGCACAGCGTATTCAGATAAATCCGGTACTTCTCATTCAGCTGCTTCTTTGCAACACCCCCGTAAAAACTGCCAGGAAGATCATGAGAACTATCTTTGCCCGACAGCACATGTGCAATATATTCATTAAACGTGTGGTGAAAAACATGGAAGTACAACTGTGCCTGTAACTTTTCGACAGTGATTGAACCAAGCTGTTGTCCTGCTATGCATTTTTTCAGATATTGATTGACCTCTTGCACCGTCACAGGCGCAGTACCACAACGTAAATGTAGATATTCAAACCAGCTGCTGGACAGATACAGCTCATGAGATACCGTATGATTCAACTGATGTGGCATTAAACTTTCATTTTTTTGCTGAGTAATCGCCAGATACAGTCTCACCTGATATTCCGGCCGCTTGGCGCTCCCCGTTTTCCGCAGCACCCCCTTTTCAATCAGCTGTTCATAGTTCAGGAGTGCAACAGGTGACAAGCCACTGCTTAAACTGAGTAAACAGGCGGCAGCCATGGCAGAACTGTCCGGATCTTGGCTGTTTAATTCGCCATTTAATAGGTAAAACAGATGCTGAATTACATCCTGACTCATATAATAAGAGTTGGTCACCAGCGGTTGTAAACGACGCTGTCGATGTCGCAACATATGCGTCGCATATTCATTCACAAATCTAAAAAAACGACCAGTTCCCGGATCTATGGTTTGGATCTGCCAACCTTGTTCAATCGCATCGATCTCGCCCTCTTCATCTATCACGATCCATGGATCAAACGTGATATCAGCCGGAAAATCAGATAAAGTGATCTTCCCCTGCGACGGGTAGTCCTCTTCAACTTCCTCTTGTTGCGAGGGCCAATCCGGCACAGGTTTCAGCTTTTTAGGTCTTGGTTTTCTCGGTTTCCGTTTTTTAGGTTTTATTCTTTGCAGTATGCGCTTTCTTCGTATTTTCCTGGGGATTTTTCGATACACGATTGTTTTGTCGGCCAGACGTTTAAAAATGATGGTCAGTGCACGCAAGTAGTTTGAAAATTTTCTCCCTTTTAAGGAAAAATCCTGAATAAAGCCCGTCCATTTTTCATAAATTTCCTTATTGAACTGCACCTGATTCAGCATAAAGTCTAAATAGCATTGCAGTAATCGTCTGCTGTCGCTTTCCTCACTGCTTTCCTCTTGCTGTTGCAGACCAAGCTCAACCAGCGGTTTACAAATGTAGCGCAACAAATCACAGATTTCTTTTTGCTTGGCGTCAGAAGCCTTTAACGGACAAATCGCCTGATATTTCTTGTAAAACAAATAACTGACCCGCAAGAGCAAATAACCGGTTTCATCCAGCTGTTCAGAAACATACGTAGCAAAATAAGTGAATGCCGCAAATAAATAATCTTTACCTAATTGTCGACCACTTACAATGGAGGTGTAAACCTCAGCCGCATTAGCTTTCAATTTCTCAATTTGGTGCACATCCTCTGCATGTAATTCAGAAAATTCTGTGAACGTCACAGTTTGCTGTAGTTGCAAGTATAGGATCGCGAATTTGACCCGCAATTTATCACTAGCTATTTTGTCTGCTGTATTTAATTTCTCACATTCTTTCGCTTCAGTAGTGAGCTGAGCTTTCAAAAGATTTTCTAAAGATTTTACTTTTGCCACGTTTCATGACTCACAATTCAATTTTTTCTTCAGGACTAAGATCACACTGACGCTTAATTTTCAGGATCTCTTTAACTTGTTTTTTGACCTCCTCGTTGCGCAAGTTAAAAAACGTCATCAAAAAATAGGCACTGAGTTTCCCTGACTGACCAAAAACCTCAGCCTGCACTTCTGGATCAATATAAATATCAAGCTCACGGATTAGTTGTAACTGGGGCAGGTAATGTACATATGCACGCACGGCACTGTCCGTTTTTAAGATCTCGAGAATCTGCTGCCATATCTTCACATAGCATTTTTCAAATTCCTCTTGTTTCTCTTTATCCTTTCCTGGTTTCTGTTTCTTCAGACTCCCCACCTGCTGCTTCAACTTGGGTAGCTTTGGTGTTTTTGTCACGAAAGGAAGAACAAACTGATAAAGAAAGAGGGCAGTGTTGCTTGCTGACTGAGCAAAAATCATACTAAAATGACCAAAAATTAACACACAAAGTTTTATAACATTTTTTTTATTTACTTTTAAAGCTTTCTAGTGAATAATAATAACAATATTATATTATTCAAATACTTATAATTTTAAAATCTCTAATATTCTGCAAGCTCACCCACTATATTAGTTACAACCCCTCAATTTTCATAAACAGTTTCAACAAAAATGATTAAATTCAGTCATAAAAAGCAAGTGAACAAACCGCCTAAGATATAAATCTTTGAGCTTGGTCAAAGTGATCGGTATGGCGTTAAAGCAGTTTAAATTGAGCAGAAAATCATGTGCCTCGCCTCAAATTTTGAGAGAAGATACTAAGTGAAGAGTACGTTAACCATAGTAAGCTTTCGCTGAGCCCCATCGCTATTTTTTAATTTGAGTTGGATTTCCAGCCGTGTAGCAGTAATTCTATATGGGTCACTTTATGTGTCGGCAGCCTATTCAGTACATCACTTAAATAGGTATAGCGATCCAACCCATTCAGTTTTGCGGACTGAGTCAGTGGCAGTTCGCTGACCACTGCGTAGCGAGCCAGCAAACAGCCAGTTCTACCCCCAAGGTATAGGTATCTACACAAATATTTTTAATTGAGCTATCGTAGGCAGCATGTTTTAAATTTTACGATAACTCGATTAGATGCCCGTCTCGTTAAATGCAAGAACATCAGTATCTAAGTGAATCGAAGTTTGTTGCTTCACAGGGCTATAGAATTGATCGTGGCGTACAAAGGCACTTTAACTTTTAAATGTTTGTGCAACAAAGCCATACTTATTGCTGAAAAAAATATCTCATAATTTTATAATTACTCGCAAATCTTTCATTATTTTAATAATTTTTTCTTTAGGGCATTATGGAAATTCGACCAAGTTTACTTAGCTATATTTTTGCAGGTTCAACCAAATGGTGCATAAACTATGAATTTCCTGAGCTTACACTTGAACTTGATGGCGCTATTGTAAAACTGAACCCTGAGGAGGTCTTAAAATCTTATATCCATAAAGGATGGATGTGGTCTACAGTCACACTGAAAACACAGGATCAGAATTATCCGGTTTTGGAACTATTTTAATGTCCACATCTTCAGACATCCGATTTAACTGAATATTTGCTTTAGCTAAAGAAGTTCCACCAGCAAAAACCAAGTCATGCGTTTCAAATTCTAGAGACTGTAATAGTCTCAATAACTCGACAACATAGTAATCTTTTTCAACAATAGAAGTTGCACCAATACCAAGCACATCAGCAACATCTGCAACATCTGCAAACAGATTTTTTATATCAGGCATTAATTTGGCTACGACCTACAGACAATTGGCGTGTAAAACGACGCGGGGTTTTAATTTGAGTAAAGGCTGGGATCTGGGTGGATTGACCAGATAAATATTTTTCATTAGCCTCACCCAACGTAACCTGCACATCCAATCTTTTTAATGCCTCTAAGATCACTGCATCCGCGCCTTCTGGACAGGCTGGCATTACTTTACCGGTAATTTGATTTTTTCTTGCTTTGGTATAAATACCATAACCAACTTTGATTAGCTCACCTTTTGAACTAAGTTTCGCAGAACTCTTCCAATTTGGTCATAATTCGCAATGTCATTAAAATCATCTCGCATAAAAACATAACGTTTTGAGCGTTTGATGCGCATTTGCATTTTCGCTTTAATTGTCATCGCATCTCCCTTATACATCAGTTTTCACATACCTTTAAACTAGCAAAAATACGACATTATAATAGCTGAGAATATAGATAAATCAGTCAGTAAGACAGCTTTGTCTGATCTGATAGTTCTGGGTTGAGTTACAGAGTTCTATGAGATTAAACAGCCGTATTTAGCTGCTTATGATCCAGAATTGGTTACCCAGCACCCCGATTGCATAAGCATCATAAGTTACGTAACTTGCGCAATTTACCTGTCAGGAATCTGTCCACTTATGCCTC
>NZ_JBIQOC010000006.1:0-85910 GCF_044130295.1 Acinetobacter uliginosus
GAAAAGGCTGCCGACACATAAAGTGACCCAGATTGAAGAGTTACTGCCACACTGCTGGAAACCTAAATCGAATTAAAATTGGTATGGGATTCAGCGGACGCTTACTCTCATAAGCTAATTTTGCTGCGTAATCTAATAAGCTACCTAATGAGATAATAACTGAATTTAATTTACTAATTAAAGCTGTAATTTTTGGTGAACTAACTACTCTGTATCCATCCACCGCAGGGATCACAAGTAATTGATCATTAAAATCTTCAAAAAAACTTCCTAAGATTTGGATAATACTATTTACAACATTTTGGACATTAGATATCAAATATCCTATTTCATTTAAATATAAGTATTTAAGTGTGTCCTCCGGAAGGTTTTTAATTACTATCGCCCCAAAATCTTGAACTGAGAGTTTTGACTCTGAACTTAAACCAATTTCTTGTAATGGATATAAAACTCTAGAAACTCCCCAATAAGCTTCTATTGTTCCAAATACATCTTTTTGAATAGAGTGTTCTAAATTGATCAATTTTCTTTCAAATTGATATGAATAATCTGTTAACGGAGAGCAATATTCCCCCATTACATTCTTATAAAAAGATTGATCGTTATTTTGTTCACCCATTACCCCATTTAAATTAAAGTACAACATTATTTTTTACACTTTTTCATAGACTCATTCTTCTTTATTATTTACGACTTAAAAAGTTTTTTACCATATTTTCACTAACATCTTCCGGATAGCAAAGCGGTGCATATCCACCAGCACGATTATAGGCACTCCTTTTCCCACAACGACTGCCATTCCTCGCAGTATTATAAGGACAAGGACAATTCCCGGGATAACTTTCAATCGACTGCTGAATTATTTTTTGCTTAATTGCTTCTGTACTTTCATTACTTTGTTTAGCTTCCACACCAAAGGCTAAACATAACCCTATTAAAATAAATAATTTTTTCATAAATACCCCTCAATATTTGTATTGTATCGAGAAGTAATTTAAGTGAATGTTCAACTTTCGAATGACTGTATATTATTAAGACACTTACAACTTAAACAAATAAAAAACCCGCCTTTTCAGCGGGTTTTCTTTTCAAATCAGTCCAGTCTTATAGACGAACCAATTCCACAATTTTCTCAGCCAGTTCTTCAACAGACTCTTGCATAAAGCTTACATCTGTCGCTTCTGCAACAGTAGTAATGACCGCAATACCTGTTTCACGAAGCAGTGCAACTTGCGCAGCATCAAGATCAGCTTTCGCAATTGCCACAATACCTTGTTGAAGCAACAAGTTTTCAAGCGCTTGCGCATTTTCCAATGCTTTGGCAGACACCGTAATTGACGCAGGTTTTTGACCCAAACGTGCCGCACGGTCTTCCGCTGTGACAGGGTTGCTATGCGCAGTCCATTCAACAGACTCTTCCACCATACCCGCACCAATCGTCACGTTATTCAAACGATCAATGAAGATAAACGAACCGGTATAACGGCTATCCTGATAACGGTCAAAGACCACTGGCGCATCAAATTCAACAGTCACATTGGCAATAGCATTAAGATCAAGATGATCCACTTGCATGTGTTCAAGAGTATTCACATTGGTACGGAAGTTAATGCCAGTCACTTTAGCAGGCACCGTTTGTGTACCAATTTTGATGTTATACAACTTGCCAATGACCAGCGGTTGATCCGCCATCCATACCACAGTCGCTTTAACCGAACGTGAAATGGCAGGAATGCCCTGATCTGCACGAACCAGCATATTACCGCGTGATACGTCAATTTCATCATTCAGCGTTAATGTCACCGCTTGACCAGCAAAAGCATGTTCAAGGTTGCCATCATAAGTCACGATTTCTTTCACTGTTGAAGTCTTACCCGATGGTAAAGCCACAACTGTATCGCCGACATTGATTTCACCCAACGCAATCGTACCTGCAAAACCACGGAAGTCGAGGTTTGGACGGTTCACATATTGCACAGGGAAACGGAAATCACGTTTCGCGGTATCACGGTTAATTTCTACAGACTCAAGCGTACCCATCAAGGTTTCGCCCGTGTACCACGGCGTATTTGGCGACTTGTTCACCACGTTATCGCCATTCAATGCAGAAATAGGCGTAAAGATGATGTTGCTTGGCTTACGGTCGCCTAACTGGTTAACGAAGTTTGCATAATCAGCCTGAATTTCATTGAAGCGCGTTTCAGAGAATTCAACTAGATCCATTTTGTTGATTGCAACAATAATGTTCTTAATGCCCAGCAAGCTTGCAATATAGGTATGACGACGGGTCTGGGTTTGCACACCATAACGCGCATCAATCAGGATAATCGCAAGGTCACAGGTAGACGCGCCTGTCGCCATGTTACGGGTGTATTGCTCATGCCCCGGAGTATCGGCAATGATGAACTTACGCTTTTCAGTAGAGAAATAACGATACGCTACATCAATGGTAATGCCCTGCTCACGTTCAGCTTGCAGACCATCGACAAGTAATGCCAAGTCAGGTGCATCGCCTGTGGTACCGACTTTTTTCGAGTCACGGGTTACGGCTTGCAATTGATCTTCATAAATCAATTTCGAATCGTAAAGCAAACGACCGATTAAAGTCGATTTACCATCATCCACGTTACCGCAGGTCAAAAAACGCAGTAAGTCTTTATTTTCGTGTTGTTTCAAATACGCCAAGATATCCTGGCTAATCAGTTCAGATTGATGAGACATCGCTCAAACTCCACATACTTTAGAAATCGGGTTCAGATCGAAAAATTAGAAGTAACCTTCTTGTTTTTTCTTCTCCATCGAGCCTGCTTCATCATGGTCAATCATACGACCTTGACGTTCTGAGCTGGTCGCCAAGAGCATCTCTTGGATAATTTCCGGCAAGGTATTGGCCGTTGATTCAACTGCACCCGTAAGTGGGTAACACCCTAAAGTACGGAAACGTACCGATTTCATTTGTGGAACTTCGCCCTCTTGTAGAGGCATACGTTCATCATCAATCATAATCAGTGTGCCACTGCGTTCAACCACAGGACGTTCTGCAGCCAAATAAAGTGGTACTAATGGAATACTTTCCAAATAGATGTATTGCCAGATATCAAGCTCAGTCCAGTTTGATAACGGGAACACACGAATACTTTCGCCTTTGTTTACTTTACCATTGTAAAGGTTCCAAAGCTCAGGACGCTGGTTTTTAGGATCCCAACGGTGTTTACTGTCACGGAACGAGTAAACACGTTCTTTGGCACGTGATTTTTCTTCGTCACGGCGTGCACCACCAAAGGCAGCATCAAAACCGTATTTATCCAAAGCCTGTTTTAAGCCCTGGGTTTTCATGATGTCAGTATATTTAGAACTACCATGATCAAACGGATTGATTCCTGCTTCAACGCCTTCTTTATTTTGATGCACGATCAAATCGAAACCATGGGTTTTCGCCATGTTATCGCGGAAGGTGATCATCTCTTTAAACTTCCAGCCTGTATCGACATGCAATAGCGGGAATGGAAGTTTTGCAGGATAAAAGGCTTTTAAAGCAAGATGCAGCATCACTGCAGAATCTTTACCAATAGAATACAACATGACCGGATTTTCAAATTCGGCAGCCACTTCACGAATAATGTGAATACTCTCAGCTTCAAGCTGTTTAAGATGAGTAAGTCTTTCCTCAGTTATGGACATTGACAACACCAGCTCAGATCAACGTGTACTTATTACACTTTTAAAAAAATATATATTCATTATAGAGATTTAGTTATCACATCTATTGCTTGTTTTATTATATTAATATGCATATTTGTCATATAAAGCTTAACTAATAAAGAGTATAAGTTTTTATTAATGATTTACTTAAATGATGATCTATTGATTGTATTCAGAGATAACCCTTACCGCAAGCCAACATTAAAATGTACAAAATCTAATCTGATTGTTAATTCCTCTAAAACATCTATGTAATTCATGCTGAAAATTGCATAGAGTAACTAAACTTTCTCCCATCTCCTGTATTCTTTTGAATTATACCTATGCCAGACCGTACTATTGAATCCGTGAAATCCAGCCTGGAACAAGCACAGCTTGCAGGCTACATCTATCAGCACAATCCACATTTACTGGTGCTGCAAGAACCTTGGGGAGAGGATGGCTCCATCCTGAATAATTTTGTGCAACATGAGCTCACCGCTGACCAGATTGGGCTGCAATTTGGACTAAGACTTTCGGATAATCATTTTGATTTTTTGATTGGTGTCACCCATAGCAATCAGGATCGCAGCTATGAAATTGGTGCAGGCAATCTTAAGGCCGATCAAAAAGCCTTTAACTTGTTGTATGCCTTTTATAACTATCCCAAGGCATTTTATCTGGTGAGCCTGCCCATGACAGCCAGTAGTGCTCAGCTTGAACAGGCCATTGAAACACAACTGTTCAATCAGGCCAACTTGGATTTCTTGAAGACAGCCATCAAAACCAATCCGATGGGACAACAGGTCAACTGGATGAAAGCCTTTATTCTGCAACAGGCCTTGAACATGAAAGTCCGTATTCAAACCTGTTTACTTTAATCATGCTTATTAAAAATATCATTCAGAGTTCATATCACAAATGATTGAATCTAGATAAATTTTTGCCAGCTAAAAAATGCAGTCTCATCGGCTGCATTTTTCATTTAAATTGAATCAATTTTAAACAATTAACCTGCACAAACTCACTTGAGTCATGCTGGTAGAGCGCTACATTATCTGTTTATATGGCCTATATAGAACATAATAATGACGACCTCTATTTATCCTTGCCTGTGGTTTGGAAAAAATGCCCAAGCAGCCTGTGAATGGTATTACTCTAGTTTTCCGTATAGTCACATGATTGCCACAAACGAATATGCGGCAAAAGCAAAAATCATTGAATGCGAAAATCAGACCGAGATTGATTATGACTGGAATAGCATCACGCTAAAAGGAATCGAGAGTCAATCTAGCTGGTGTAAAGACCAGTTTGGGGTGAGCTGGCAAATTCACCCTGAAAATTTAGGCGAGATTGTTAAGCAGAATTCTCATGTACAAGCAACGTTATTTAAAATGAAAAAGCTGCTGATTGATGATTTGATTCATGCCTGATCACCCTTTAACAGAATGAGCTAATAATAAAACAACCCATTGATATTTTTTAAAATTCTATAACCAAGAAATGTGAGTATAATAATGAATAATTTAAAAAATTTATACCAGAGCAGGCTTAGCCATTGTCTTTGTTGGAGCTTAACCTGTCTGCCATTGGCTACACAGGCTGCAGATTTCGTACAGATCAAACCGCATCCTATTGATGCAATTGTGCAGCAGAATATGACACAAAAATCAGTTGCGCCGCCATTAAAAAAAACCAGCAAAATCGATCAGATGCGTATCATGCATATCGATATTGACTATGTATATGATAAAAATAAAGAACAGCAGCAAGAAAATATTCAGGCTTTATTACAACGTATTAACAAGATTCAACCCAATACCATTTTCTTGCAAGCCTTTGCCGATCCCGATGCCAATGGTTCAGCCAATCAGGTGTACTTTAAAAACCGCCATATCCCGACCAGAGACAATCTTTTTCCTCTTCTTGTCAGCCAGATTCGTAGCAAGACCCAGGTCAAGCATATTTATGCCTGGTTGCCCTTAATGGCGTGGGAGTTTCCCAAAAATTACAAACTGACTTATGTCTCACATAACAACGGCGGAAAACAGGGCTATATTCGGGTATCCCCATTTGATCCGAAAAACCTGCAATATGTTTCCGAGATTTATTTAGATTTTATCAAATCAAATGCGGTAGATGGTGTGCTCTACCATGATGATGTCACGCTGAATGATTATGAAGACAGCTCTGCTCCAGCACAGAGTATGTATCGGGCTTGGGGATTTAGTGCAGATCAATTATTAAAACAACCACGACAATCTAAACAATTACAATTTGCCAAATTCAAAACGGCATATCTGGATCAGTTTGCCGCAGGTATTAGCAAAATCATTAAACAACAACAGCCTCATCTGCTGACTGCACGTAATATGTATGCACCCGTAGTATTAGAGCCTCATAGTGAAAACTGGTTTAGTCAATCCATGCCAAGTACTTATCAATATTATGACTACAATGCCATTATGGCGATGCCTTATATGGAAGAAGCGGATGATCATCAAAAATTCTATTTCGACCTCATACAACAGTCAAAAAAATACGACCCGGATTTGAGTCATACCATCTTTGAACTGCAAGCATTGAATTGGCGAAACAATCAACAGCTTTCCACCGAAGAAATTGTGGATACCATCAAGTTTTTAGAAAAACACGGGGTAAAACATATTGGTTATTACCCCGATGATTTTGTACAGGAACATCCTCAACCTTCTAAGCTGAAATCCGCTTTTTTAACTGGTGATTAGTCTCAAAGAATTCCAGTAACCCTTTATTATTATAATAAAGGGTTAAATTTCTGGCCTGTTGCATATTGATAATATCTGCCGTATTCACCTTAAAACTGCTGGCAAGTTGGGGTACCGCGACCGCTAATGGAGCTTTTCTACGATCCTTACCTGAAAAGCGGGCCCAGTTATAAGTTGCCCAAAGCAACAGCACGCCAATAAAGCTTAAAATCATCACCACAAGATTCAATAAACTTAACTGGCTATTGGGTTGAGCTTGTATGACCAGTTGCTGATAAATGGTTTGACTTTCAAACCACCATAAAAATAGGGTCAACACTGGCATAAATAACCACATAAACATAAACCAACCCACGATTTGCAAACTGTAACCCAGGCTTTTATTACTTACATATTCAGGTTGATCAATGTACGCTGGTAGTTCTAATTTTGACTCATCTTCAATTAAATAATATTTATATACTTTAGTCATTTTCTGGCTCTCCTCTAAATCCACGATCTGGACTTACCCAGCGTGCACGTTTTTGAGTCTTAAAAATCGTTTTAGGTAATGCAACCACAGTCGTCAGCATAGTCAGAATCCAGAAGAACAGTGGATACCAAATGACCCAAAAATAGTTTCTGAAGATTCGGGCTTTATCATAGGGTTTATCAATATATAAGCTAACAAAGAATTGAATCAGGCAAGTTAAACCCAGAATAATCCCGTACCATTGTGGAAAGAGAGATTGAATTGCCCACTCTCCGGGTAAAGAAAAAAATAGGCCATATAGATATAAGATAATAATACCGAACATCACATATGCCCAAACCACACTGATAATAGACTCTAGTGCAATAGGCCACATACGGCGTCGATTCCACCTAAATAAGTTCGGTAAATAAGCAAATAAAACCTCTACTCCTCCTTGTGCCCAACGCAAACGCTGTTTCCACAAGCCGTTGAAGGTTTCAGGCATATAGATATAGCACAATGCTCTTGGGACATATTGCAAGTCCCAATGATCGAACTGTAAGCGCCATGATACATCGATATCCTCCGTGATCATGTCATCGCGCCAATATCCAATCCGGTCTAGTGCCGTTTTACGAAAACCAACGATTGCACCTGAAACAGTAAAGATGCGTCCATAGGTACGTTGTGCACGTTTAATTAATCCAATAATAGAAGAGAATTCACCCACCTGAATTTTGCCCAAAATACTGGAGCGGTTCAAAATACGTGGATTCCCCGTGACTGCCCCAACCCGTGGATATTTTGTTAAATGATGCATCATCCATAACACTGCATGAGGATGGATTAAGGCATCACCATCTATACAAACCAGATATTCATTTTGACTCACCATTGCACCGGCACGTAAAGCATAGGCCTTGCCCTGATTTTCAGCCAAATGGACAACCCTGAGTTTCGGATATTTTTGCAAAAGCTCGTCTAGAATTTCAGCAGTCTTATCTCGACTACCATCATTGACCGCAATGACTTCAAAATCCGGATACTGCGTTTGCATGGCAAACTTTATGGTATCCCTAACCTGTGCTGCCTCATTAAAACAAGGAATAATAATACTGCATCCATGTTCGCTAGGATGAGGTAACGATGGTTGCTTGCGTTCATGTTTTAAATAGAACCAGATTCCCCCAGCAATCCAAAGCCAAGCCATAAATAATGGGTAGAAAAAAGCAAAGCCAAAATACACATCACTCATTTGAAATAAACTTGAGTCAGTCATTATTTCCTCCCCTTCGCAGTATTATTTTCATATGGATTACGATAAGTGAGTGGACTGGTATTAATACTTAGATCTTGGTAAAGATGTCCCTGAACTTGCTGTCCAGCCTTCAACTGATAATTATTAATCCCAATTTTTTGTACGGATAATTTTTTTAATTCCTGATAATATTGTGAATATTCTTTCCAATCACTTCTTTTCCCATTCGGATTTACTGTAAAACTCACGATTAAATACTGTTTTTGTATACTGTTTAATTTTTCCAGTTGTTTTTCTAAAGTTTTAAATATTCCAGAATCTTTCACCGGATCAAATTCAATATAAAGAAAATCATTATTATTTAAACTATATTCCATCAAAGGCATTAATCCATCTACATGCTTATCCTTTAAGGTGATTTTCAAAACAGTTTGATAATTATTACTGATATTGGTGTAATATTTTGCCTGTTTTTTAGCTTGATCTTTTATATCAAAAACCTGTTTTATTTTTTCAGCGCATTCCCCATCCCAAGTCTTTTTCTGTATCGCGCAGTCGAGCTCATCTCCAATATCGATCATTACACCTTCAACTGAAGAATTATACTTAACTAATTCCGCAGTAAGATCTGCAAAATTGAGTCCCTGTTTCGTTTGTAAACTGATCGGTAATTCAGCATACACCCGATTACCCACACGGGTGCGTGCTTGCCAAACTGTACGATTTAATAAATCCTTACGCATACCCAGTTGACGATTAGGAAAATAGGCAACATCTATTTTTCCGTCCCCATTTTCATCCGCTACGGTTTTTAATAAAATAGTATTGGTTTGTAATGCACTAATCTGATCTAAGAATTGCCCCAGTTTTTGATCAAAAATTTTGTCATTAGGACTGACCATTTCAGCCAAATCAAAACGGATATAACTTCTCCGCTGTTTGTGGATATCGCTTGCAAAAGTTAAAAAATCCAGCATTTCTGCATGCAGCATTTCGGGGGTTGGATTATTCATTACTAGGGCACGTTGATAGGTTTGCCCCGAATCAGCAAGGGTTGACATACTGCCCAAGCTAAATGACATAGGCAAACCAGCTTTTTCTGCAAGTTCTTCACTTTCCTTGGTCACCGCCCCATAAGGCCAGAATATCGCGCGTGTATCTATTCCCAATTCAGTTTCTAAAATTTTCTTGGATTGTTGTAAATCTTCTACAACCCTGTTTTGATAAGCTTGATCAGATTCATAACGTTGATATTTTGGTAAAAATTGACGTGTAATTGCTGCAGGCTGCATACTTTGTTGTGGATTGGCAAGTATGCCCTTATGCATATTGTCCGAATGTGAAACAAACTCTACCAGACCTGAGCGCTGCATTTCACGCATTTGATCCCAGGACATTAAGCTATTTTGACCATAGGCTTCATAAGCATCTTTGGTATTCCCGTTAATCCAGCTCGTCGGAATAGCAAAAGCAGCGAAATATTTATACTGTTTTAATAATGGAAAAACCCGGGTATAACTACTGAGTGCGCCATCATCAAAGGTCAATAACACTGATTTTTTTGGTAATTTCTTTTTCTTTTGCCGAGCATCCCATACATCTTGCAAACTGATGGTTTGCCAGCCTTCCTGTTTTAGCCAGGCAAAATAGCGTCCTAAATTTTTAGTACTGATTGCATAAAGATCCCGATCTCCTTCACGGGCAACATCATCTCGAACATCATGAAAAGTAATGGTAACAAATAAGTTATCAGGTATTTCAGTGGTATTTTTGGTTATATTTTGCGTAAAACCCGTCGCAGGAACGGCGAAGACCGTTACCATGACAGCAGAAAGTAAGGTTTTCATCACTTGTTTCATTAAAAAATTCCTTTAAAGCCCACTGTTGCATAAGTTTTTTCTTCATCTTCACCATCATAAGGATGAGTTCCCCATCCTATGCCATAGTTCAGACTCCAAGTCCGGGAAACCTGCCAATCATGTCCATAAAAAACGTTATAAATTGGCTTCGCGGAATAATTATCTTGTCCAAAAGTCCCAACGGTAGCTTCAAAATTTTGAGTAAAATTGCGGTCATATCTCCGCCACGTAATCCACTCATGCTGTAAATGCAACTCTGCACTATAACTTTCTTCAGGATTGAAATAGTCCACAATGACATCTTTGTTCTGGCTGTAATAACCCGCTAAAGTCAAACTGGTAATATGATGCGGAGCCTGGAAAATCTGCTGTTTAAGGTATGCCGAAACCTCTTGGCGTGTATTATTATCATCAATATCAGTTAACAGATAGACCAGACCCGCCTTACGAGATTCATGCTGTTGCCAATTCAAATCAAAAGTATAAGATTTACCTTCATTGCCCTTTCGGATGGCCTGTAATGGAATATCCGCCTGACTATTAAATCCGAATGCATACTGCCAATGATCATTCAGCCATTGTGACCAATTGGCCTTGATCCCAAAACGGTCTTGATCTTGTGGATTATCGATACTCTGAGACAACATGATATTCACTGCTTTACGACGTGATGCCCATTCCAGTCCTAAACCTACGCGTTGATCTTCAATTGTGCCCGTATCATATTCACCAGAACGAAAACTGTGATCTACATAAGTACGATAATTATCAAAAAACCATGGGCTGTGAATACGGGTAAAATGATCCTGCTCACGGTTCCCCTTCAAACGATTAAGTAAAGCCGAGTTATCAGAATCACTTTCTGAAAAGTTACTCTGATGTTGAATAGAGGCATGATTACGGTCATCAAGCTGTTTTTTATTTTTTATTACGGTCGTATCTTCAGGCATGGTTTGCATGAGTTCAGTACTTTGCAGACGCCATTGCTGGATATTTTCCAAAGCTCGCAGATTTTCTAAATGACGGATCCGGATGCCTTCATCTACAGGTATGACTCCATCCCATTGAGATACAATCCATTCTGCACGCTGTGGGTTTTCACGCAAAAGTTGAATGAATGCACGATTATTTTGAAAAAGAACGTTATTCGGTGCTTTTGCAATTAATTGTTCATAGTATTGTTCTGCTTTAGCATATTCTTGACGATAGGCGTAATTAAGCCCGACTAAAGCTAAATATTCACTCCGGTCATCATGAGTAACCTTATCCACACCTTTAGCATTACTGTATTGGAAAGTAGGTAATGCCTTGTCCATCGTTTTGAGTAATTGATCAGCTTCCTTATATTTCTCTTGTTCAATTAATGAGTAATACAAGCCTGCATATAGCTCAAAATGAGCATAGCTCTTTTCATTCAATAAGCTTTTATAAATTTTTTCAGCTATTTGAGGTTGTTGATTCTTAAAGTAAGCATCTGCAATAGCTTGACGCACATAAGGAGGCATCTGTTCTAGAGGCACTCCTGTTTTTGAAATTTGTTCAAAAACTTTTTTAGAGCGATTTCGCTCGTTTAAGGCATAGATGTATTCATAATAAAAACGGCGTTTCCAATTGGAATCATTCGGCAATTGTGATTCGTATTGCTCCATATCTGCGAGCACTTCATCGAGTTGCTGGTACGGCTGTTTTCGTCCTCGATAAATTGAAAGTTTATAATATTCCACAGCATTTTGAATCCGCTGAGAAAATTCACTAATTTTGGCATTGGCTCTGAGATCAGTATTCTCTTTTAATGAGTTACTGTTTTGTATAAAGTTTTCCGCATTAGCGTAATCTGCATTATTCAGCAATGCTAATGCATACTGTTCCTCGGTACCCATGTCCTTGCTCTTTTCAAGAGCCAGATTAGCCGTATTCAATGCCTCAACAGGCATATCTAGTATCCGGTAAGTATAGGAAAGCTGTGCTAAATAATCTGCTTCGACTTGATTAATATCAACTTGAGAAAGGGTTTTTTTCGCCTGAGCCTTTTTACCGGCTTCTGCTTGTAATATTCCTGCCCACACGATCCATTGTTGATTAGAATCGGTTTTGGCAAAGTTTTTGGCCCAGTTTTCTGCAAGCTCAAATTTTTTTAAGTCGCGTAGTGCCTTAATAACATATATTTTTCCATAGTCTGGAAATTGCTGACTTTGAATACCCTTCAGGTAGCGAATATCTGATTCTGCAAATTTTTTATTTTCATAAGCCATTAGTACAAAATCAGCAATCAATTTTTGATTATTGGGATAGCGCCCCAATAATTGCCTGAGTTTTTGTAATCCAGTATCCACCTGGCCTTGTTTAATTAAAGGTACAATTTTTTCACGTTGTTGATCAACAACGTCTTTATAGATCAATTCTGCGAATGACAATGTAGAAAACAGTAAAGTCCCACAGGAGATCGATAGTATAGTGAGATTAAAGTTCATAATTAAAATATTCTTTATTCATTGTTATTAATGGTCATATTGTAATCCACAATATATAAATAAAAGACCGTATTAACAAAAATATTGTGTATAATTTTGTGTTTTTATTATTTTATGCGATAAATATCACATTATTTTAATTGTGAAATATATTATTTTTTTATCTTAGCAAATTATTTTAACAGCAATATTTTATTTATTTAATAATTAATTTTTTATATAATCCTTCATCTTAACCACTTTATAAAAACATTATTACTCAAAATGAATATCTTGTATAAATCAAAAATACTCAATAAGTTGAGTATTTTCATTCATACAGAAAAGATATGTTCTATTATTATAGGAACATAAAATATTCAAAAGTTAAAATATTATTAAGCAGTCAATTCAAATGACTTATTGGAATACAACCTAGAATTTTTTTTAGAAGTGCTCGAAGTATTAAAAATAAGCCAAGCAAATACCGGACGAGGCAGACCTTTTAGCCTTTTACCGAAAGATTAACCATTAATGACTCTACGTTATTGGCATAAATATCAAACACTTTTTCCTGTCGCTATGAGCCATGAAATACATGCATCTAATGCATGTGGAATCATCCAAAAGATCGAAAATATTTTAATAAAATATGATAAGTTTCATTTGCCTAGGAAATTATCTCATAGTGAAGGCTTAGATGGGGAGGTTGTTATTGTTGATGCCACTGAGATGGCAATGAAGCATTCCCCAAAAAGCGGAAAAAAATTCTATAAGTGCTAAGAAAAAATACCATACGATTAAAGCTCAACTGACAATTCATGATGAAACGATGCAGATGATTCCAATAGGTCTTGCATAAGGAAGTACACATGATTTTCATTGTCTAAAGATCAGCACAAGAAGCGGAGATATCAAGCCCTTATACTTATTGATAAAGAGTAACCAGCTTTAAGCCGATTAGGGATCAGACGCCGACCACATTTTCAGCAAGTAAAACAACCCATTAACTTTCTTACATAAGCAGAGTAATCGAGAAATGGGCAAACATCGTTTTCGAATTGAGCAGGTAAATGGTAAATTAAAGATTCTTCAAAATTCTTGCTACACTTTACTATAGTCGATGTAAAGGTATAGGTTTAGGCATGAATTTGATTACTGTAATTTACAACATTGAAATAATTTAAAAAGTGATTTTGCAAAAAGTCTGGTTTCTCATTTTTTATATGAAGTTTTTTCAATGTCAGATACCCAGCTTATCAAAGACCATAAAATAAAAAGCCCTCAATTGAGAGCTTTCAAGTTTATTGATTGACTCAGGCCAGGTTTTGGCGTTTTAAAACTTCTAGCATGGTTGATCCGAGCTCTGCAGGACTACGCGTATAAGCCATACCCGCTTTTTCAAAGGCTGCAAATTTTTCTTCTGCTGTGCCCTTACCACCAGAAATAATTGCACCTGCATGCCCCATACGCTTACCTTTTGGTGCAGTCACACCTGCAATATAGCCCACAACCGGCTTGGTGACATGAGACTGAATATATTCAGCTGCTTCCTCTTCTGCGCTACCGCCAATTTCACCAATCATGATAATGGCTTCGGTCTGCGGGTCTTCTTGGAACAACTTCAAGCAATCAATCTGGTTCATGCCTGGAATTGGGTCTCCCCCAATGCCAATACAGGTTGACTGACCTAAACCGAGCTTTGTAGTCTGAGCTACAGCTTCATAGGTTAGTGTACCCGAACGTGAGATAATTCCGATTTTACCTGGCTGATGAATATGTCCTGGCATAATGCCGATTTTACATTCTCCCGGGGTAATAATACCCGGACAGTTTGGACCGATTAAACGTGCACCATTGCCATTGGTTTCAAGATAACGCTTGGCCTTTAACATATCTAAAGTTGGCACACCTTCAGTAATTACAACAATAAGTTCAATCCCAGAATCTACTGCCTCTACAATTGAATCCAATACAAATGGTGCAGGTACATAAATGACCGAGGCATCTGCGCCTGTTTCTTTGACTGCATCTTTCATGGTGTTGAATACAGGTAGGTTTAAATGGCTTTGCCCCCCCTTACCTGGCGTTACACCACCGACAACTTTAGTGCCATAAGCCAATGCTTGCTCTGAGTGAAACGTACCATTTTTACCGGTAAAACCTTGTACCAATACTTTGGTGTCTTTATTAATTAATACGCTCATGATTGATACTCCTTAAGCTTTTACCGCAGCGACAATTTTTTCTGCTGCATCAGCTAAACCTGATGCAGAGATTAACGTGAGTCCAGATTCATCCAATAACCTGGCACCCAGTTCTGCGTTATTTCCTTCTAAACGCACAACGACCGGCACGGTTACGTGAACTTCCTGGACCGCTGCAATAATGGCTTCAGCAATCATGTCACAACGTACAATTCCACCAAAAATATTAATTAAAACCCCTTGTACCGAGCTGTCTGCCAAAATAATTTTAAATGCTTCAATAACGCGCTCTTTGGTTGCACCACCGCCAACATCAAGGAAGTTCGCAGGCTGACCACCATACAGTTTGATGATGTCCATAGTTGCCATAGCAAGCCCAGCTCCATTGACCATACATCCAATGTTACCTTTTAAGGCTACATAATTCAGGTCATGTTCTGAAGCTTTTAATTCGCGTTCATTTTCCTGAGACTTGTCACGCATCGCTACAATTTCGGGTAAACGGTATAAGGCGTTAGAGTCGATCCCGACTTTGGCATCCACACATAAGATGTCACCATTTTCACGAACTGAAAGTGGGTTAATCTCAAATAGGGCAAAATCATTTTCAATAAATGCCTGATAAGCTGCGGTCATAATTTTGACAAACTGATTGATCTGACCATCTTTCAAATGAAGAGCAAAAGCCACTTCACGAGCTTGAAATGGCATCAGTCCAACCAATGGATCGACTTCGACTTTTATAATTTTTTCTGGGGTTTCTTCAGCCACTTTTTCAATTTCGACCCCACCTTCAGTCGATGCCATAAAAGTTACACGACGGCTGGAACGGTCGACGACTGCACCAAGATACAGCTCGCGTTCAACTGGATAAACATCTTCAGAGACTAAAATGCTGTTGACTGGTTGTCCATTGGCATCCGTCTGATAAGTCACTAAACGAGTACCAATGATCTGATTGGCATAGTCTGCAGCTTCTTGTGCAGACTTCACGACTTTTACCCCACCAGCCTTACCGCGTCCCCCGGCATGGACTTGAGCTTTGAGTACTGCAAATTTACCACCAAGCTGCTCAAAAGCTTTTACGGTTTCTTCTGCATTTGTTGTCAAGATGCCCTCTTGAACCGGCATCCCATATTTTTTTAATAATGTTTTTGCTTGATACTCATGTAAATTCATTGAACAACCTTTTAGTACTTATTTGACTTTGTTATTACATTCACCAATATCTTTTGGTTCACATCAATCAATATTGGTATTTTGAGAACTTAAAATGATTCTTATCTTTATTTTTAGATGATTGTTCTAATAAAAACAACTATCAAATGTAAAAAGAGCGACCTAAGCCGCTCTTTTTTGTCTTACTTACGCTTACGTTGAATCGCGTGAATCGCTCGTCCATCTACTGCAAGTGCAGCTTCATGAACCACTTCAGAGAAGGTTGGATGACCAAAAGTCATCAACTGTAAATCTTCAACTGAAGATACAAACTCAAGTGCAATCATACCTTGGTGTACGATATCAGACGCAGCTGGTCCAATCACATGCATACCAAGTAAACGGTCAGTTTTTGCATCAGCAACAAACTTCACGAAACCAGCACCTTCGCCCGCAGCTAAAGCACGGCCATTTACAGCAAAACCGAATTGACCAGTTTTAACTTCGTGGCCTTTTTCTTTGGCTTGCTCTTCTGTTAAACCGACCCACGCTGCTTCCGGGTGAGTATAGATAACAGAAATAATCGTGTCGTAGTTCACTTGTGCAGCATGACCATGAATACGCTCTACAGCCATTACGCCTTCTTCCATTGCTTTGTGTGCAAGCATTGGACCACGTACCAAGTCACCAATTGCATATACGCCTTCCACAGAAGTCGCACACCAATCGTTCACTTCAACCAGACCGCGTTCAGTC
The DNA here is from genome assembly GCF_044130295.1 of Acinetobacter uliginosus. Classification (NCBI taxonomy): domain Bacteria; kingdom Pseudomonadati; phylum Pseudomonadota; class Gammaproteobacteria; order Moraxellales; family Moraxellaceae; genus Acinetobacter; species Acinetobacter uliginosus. The sequence continues at coordinate 16,571 of NZ_JBIQOC010000006.1, forward strand.
AGTTTAATGCCACAATCATCTGCCAATAAACCTTCAGCATAAGCACGACGGCCTACACAAACGATCAACTTATCGAAAGTTTGCTCTTTGTCTTCACCGCCTTGAGTGTACTTAACAGTTACTTCACGACCGTTAATTTCAGTACCAGACACTTTCGCGCCTACACGGATATCAAGACCTTGCTTAGTTAACAGTTTCTGGAAGTCTTTTGCCAATGCTTTATCCGCCATTGGCAAGAATGCATCCATTGCTTCAAATACAACAACTTCTGCACCTAAACGACGCCATACTGAACCAAGCTCAAGACCAATCACGCCTGCACCAATAACACCTAAACGTTTAGGCACTTCTGGGAATTCAAGCGCGCCAGTTGAATCAACAATGATATCTTGATCAACAGGAGCTACAGGAATATTTACTGGCACAGAACCAGTGGCAAGAATGACATACTTAGGCTCTAAAACTTGAGTTTCACCTTCGTGAGAAACGAACTCAACTTTTTTACCTGCCAGTAATTTACCAGTACCTTTTAACCACTCGACACCGTTACCTTTTAATAACTGGTCAATACCGCCAGTCAACTGGTCAACGATTTTATCTTTACGTGCAAGAAGCTTAGACAAGTCGAAACTTACTTCACCAGTGGTAATACCGTGATCATCTAAATGTTTTACGGTGTCTTCATAACGGTGTGAAGAATCAAGTAATGCCTTAGACGGGATACAACCCACGTTTAAGCAAGTACCACCTAAAGAAGGTTTGCCTTTATGAATACGTTTTTCGATACACGCAACTTTAAAACCAAGTTGAGCTGCACGAATTGCAGCTTCATAACCACCTGGTCCACCGCCAATTACTACTAAATCAAATTGTTGAGACATTATGCTCTCCAAAAATGGGCCTAGAGGATCGCTCTAAGCCCATGGATTTATTCTATAAAATTAAAGATCAAGGATAAGACGAGCAGGTTCTTCTAACAATTCTTTGATTGCTACAAGGAAACCTACCGCTTCTTTACCATCAATTAAACGGTGGTCATAAGAAAGTGCTAGATACATCATTGGCAAGATTTCTACTTGACCATTCACTGCCATAGGACGGTCTTGGATTTTGTGCATACCCAAGATTGCAGTTTGTGGTGTGTTCAAAATTGGGGTAGAAAGCAATGAACCGAAAGTACCACCGTTAGTAATAGTGAACGTACCGCCAGTCATGTCTTCAATGCCCAACTTACCGTCACGTGCCTTAACAGCATAAGCGCGAATACCGTTTTCTACTTCAGCATAGTTCATACGGTCAGTATCACGTAATACAGGAACTACTAGACCACGATCGCTTGATACAGCTACACCGATGTCATAGTAACCGTGATAAACAATGTCATCACCATCGATAGACGCGTTTACAGCTGGATAGCGTTTAAGTGCTTCAGTCGCTGCTTTAACGAAGAATGACATGAAGCCTAGACGTGCACCATGACGCTTTTCAAATGCATCTTTATATTGAGCACGCATTTCCATGATTGGTTTCATGTTCACTTCGTTGAACGTAGTCAACATTGCTGTTGATTGAGTTGCAGCAAGTAAACGTTCAGCAACACGTTTACGAAGACGAGTCATAGGAACACGTTTTTCGATACGTTCACCAACAGCCACACTTAACGGCGCAGCAGCAGGAGCAGCCGGTTTAGCTTGATGAGCTGCAACATCTTCTTTAGTGATGCGACCACCGCGACCAGTACCAGCTACATCGCTCGCTGCAATACCAGTTTCAGTCAATGCTTTACGCACTGCTGGAGCTTGATCAGCAACAGGTTGAGCACGCTCAACAACAGGTGCATTACCCGCTTGAGTTTGTGCAGCCGCTTGTTCAACTTTTTCTTCAGATTGAACTGCTTGAGTTTGAGCAGCGCCAGAAACAGCGCCCTCTTCAAACTGTGCAATCACTTCAGCTGAAAGAACTGTATCACCTTCATTTTTAATGATTGATGCAATTGTACCGTCAGCAGGAGCAACAACTTCTAAAACAACTTTATCAGTTTCAATATCGCAGATCACTTCATCACGTGATACAGCTTCACCTGGTTGTTTGTGCCAAGTTGCAATCGTACCGTCTGCAACTGACTCTGGGAATACCGGTGCTTTAATTTCGGTTGCCATTACTTAGAATCTCCTGATTGTTCAGCTGCAATCGCTAATGCGTCATTTACCAGCTGAGCTTGTTGTTTTGCATGCAAATATGGTGAACCGCAAGCTGGCGCAGCAGAAGCTGGACGACCTGCGTAGCTAACACGTACCTGTTTACCTGTTTTCATTACATCGTCATATAAACGAGGAGCAATGAATAACCAAGCACCTTGGTTTTTCGGCTCTTCTTGAGTCCAAACCACTTCTTTTAGATTTGGATAAGAAGCAAGTACTTCAGCAATACGTTGTTCTGGATATGGGTACAATTGTTCGATACGAACGATTGCAGTGTTGTTCAATTCCTGTTCACGACGTTTTTCAAGTAAATCGTAATAAACCTTACCACCACAAAGCACCAGACGAGTTACATCAGACTTGTTGATGTTGTCGATTTCGTCAATCACAGTCTGGAATGAACCATTTGCAAGCTCTTCAAGCGTAGAGGTTGCAAGTTTGTGACGAAGCAATGACTTCGGTGACATGATGATCATTGGTTTGCGGATTGGACGAAGTGCTTGACGACGCATCGCATGGAAAATTTGCGCAGGTGTAGTCGGTGTCATCACTTGCATGTTGTCTTCAGCACAAAGCTGCAAGAAACGCTCTAAACGTGCAGATGAATGTTCTGGACCCTGACCTTCAAAACCATGTGGAAGAAGCATAGTTAAACCACACACGCGTTCCCATTTAGTTTCGCCAGATGCGATGAACTGGTCAATCACGACTTGTGCACAGTTAGCGAAGTCACCGAACTGAGCTTCCCAGATAATCAAGCTCTTAGGAAGAGTCGTTGCATAACCGTATTCAAATGCAAGTACCGCCATTTCTGACAATAAAGAGTCATAAATTGCTGTACGTGGCTGGTTTTCTTTCAGATTACATAATGGAATGTAAGTTGAACCGTCTACCTGGTTATGCAATTTCGCATGACGGTGTGAGAAAGTACCACGACCGACGTCCTCACCAGTTAAACGAACCAGGAAGCCTTCATCTAGAATAGTGGCATACGCTAAAGTTTCTGCAGCCCCCCAGTTCAGCGGCATTTCACCAGTTTGCATTTTCAAGCGATCATCAATCACTTTTGCAACCTGACGCTGCATAACGAAGCCTTCTGGAAGCTCACGCATTTTAGTGCCGAGTTCTTTCAAGCGTTCGATTGGGAATGATGTATCCCATACGTCTGTGTACTCGTGACCCAGGTATGGAGACCAGTCGACAAACATTTTGGTATTTGGTTCAAGTACCAATGCATTGGCAACATGCTTGCCTGCTTCAAGGTCTGAACGGTATTGTTCAACCATTGCATCAGCAGCAGCGCGATCCAGAACATTTTGTTGTACAAGTTGGTCAGCATAAAGCGTACGAGTCGTCGCTTTTTTGTTAATCACTTGATACATCATTGGTTGAGTTGCAGCTGGCTCATCCGCTTCGTTGTGACCACGACGACGGTAACAGAACATGTCAATTACAACGTCTTTACGGAAAGTATGACGGAAGTCATGTGCCAATTGAGAAACAAACAATACAGCTTCAGGATCATCACCATTGACATGGAAGATCGGTGCCTGAATCATTTTCGCGATATCAGTACAGTATTCTGTAGAACGTGCATCACGTGGGTCAGAAGTTGTGAAGCCCACCTGGTTGTTAACAACGATGTGAACTGTACCACCTACAGTATAACCACGTGTTTGTGACATCTGGAAGGTTTCTTGGTTAACACCTTGACCTGCAAATGCTGCATCACCATGAACAATGATTGGCAATACATCATCACCACCAATGTCTTTGCGACGGACTTGACGTGCACGTACAGAACCTTCAACTACAGGTCCAACGATTTCCAAGTGAGATGGGTTAAATGCCAATGCCAAGTGAACTTCACCACCCGGTGTCATCACGTTAGATGAGAAACCTTGGTGATATTTAACGTCACCAGAACCTTTTTTGTGCAGTGATTTACCTTCAAACTCACCAAACAGGTCAGCCGGGTTTTTACCCATAATGTTGACCAGCAAGTTCAAACGGCCACGGTGCGGCATACCGATTACAACTTCTTTACAACCTACAGAGCCTGCACGTTGAATCAGTTCATTCACCATCGGGATGAAGGATTCACCACCTTCTACACCAAAGCGTTTTGCACCAACGTATTTATTACCGAGGTATTTTTCCAGACCTTCAGCTGCTGTCAGACGTTCTAAGACGTGTTTTTTCTGCTCAGCAGTGAAACCGAATTGACCTTTTGCACTTTCAAGGCGTTGTTGAATCCAGCGTTTTTCTTTGGTATCAACAATATGCATGTATTCAGCACCAATAGAAGCACAATAAGTTGCTTCCATCGCCTGAACCATTTCAGCTAGAGTTGCTTCACTCTTACCGATTGCAAGGTTGCCTGTGTTAAATACTGTATCTAAATCAGATTGAGTCAAACCATGCGCAGCAAGATCAAGATCAGGTACGATTTCACGCTTAGCCAAACCTAGTGGATCTAATTTTGCTTTTTGATGACCACGGTTACGATAAGCCGCAATTAGTTGCAATACGCCAATTTGACGACGCTCATGCTCAGAACTTACAGCACTTTGAATTACAGGTTGAACGCGACTTGAGTTGCGACCTAATAAAAGGAATTGCTCACGTACATTGCTATGTGGTTGATCACCTTTAGGGAATTTACCGAAGTATTCCTGCCAGTCAGCACCTACTGAATCTGGAGCCGTCAAATACTGCTCATAAAGTTCTTCAATATACGCTGCACTGTCAGCGCTAAGTTCAGTGTCAAGACGCAGTGCGTCAGCAACTTCTTGCATTTGTGGACCCATTTCCTATTGCAAAAACATTTTCAGGATGCTTTTTAAGCGAACCCATGATTAATAATGTCAAATTGGTAATATGACATTAGTCCCCATAAGGCATAAGCCATGAGGCGTGATCACTACATTAGGAATAACCCAATGTGAATAATGAATCATAACGCCCCCATTGGCATCATCACTCATTGATATATACTCGACCAAGACCGAGCAATTTTTTGCAAATCGACTTAGAAAAAATAACTACGCGACTTAATTTTTCTAAAGCGATTTATATCTATTTATAAACCTTATACATAATTTCAGATGTTGAAAAAATGTACGCAAATACAGTGCTTTTTTTAAATATAGCTTTGTGCCAAATCGTAACATGTTCTCCAGTTGCAATTGATTTTTTTGACACATACCTCTCATAACTCAGCGAAATACATATCCTCCATTTTCATCTAACATATGGTGCTTTATCTCATAATTAGATTCAATCTAGACCAAAGTCCTACCCCACGCCCACACATATAACAAAAGAGAGCTCAATATTTAAACTGGCTCTCTTTATATGCGTTATATGATAACATTTTAATCTCAACTTTGCAGATTCAAGCCTACAATTAGTGCTTTAATCACTCACTCAAACAATCCCACCACACTTAGATCGCTTTTAAGCAAGATTCCGTCTCTATACTTTAATCAATTATATATTTTTTAATAACACTTCACCCCCCTACTCCTGTCTATTCATATAGCCATTTAGTATTCCTTACCTATCTTACAACTATTAAAAGCATAAAAAAGCACACCCTAGGGTGTGCTTTTTTTGACTGGAGCAGATTAACCTGCTTGATCTAACAACATACTACGGATGTGACCGATAGCTTTAGTTGGATTAAGACCTTTAGGGCAAACTGATACACAGTTCATAATACCTTTACAGCGGAATAGCGAGAATGGATCGTCAAGACGAGCCAAACGCTCTTGTGTTCCAGTATCACGCGAGTCAATGATGAAGCGGTAAGCATTCAACAATGCTGAAGGACCCAAGAACTTGTCAGGGTTCCACCAGAATGACGGACATGAAGTCGAACAACATGCGCAAAGAATACATTCATATAAACCATCAAGGTGTTCACGCTCTTCAGGAGACTGTAAACGCTCTTTCGGTGGTGCAGGCTGGTTGTTGATCAAGAACGGATGAATTTTATTGTACTGATCATAGAACTGATTCATATCTACAACCAAGTCTTTAACCACTGGTAGACCTGGAAGTGGACGAACAGTAATCACTTCCGGTAAATCATTCAGGTTCCACAGACACGCCAAACCATTTTTACCATTGATGTTTACACCATCAGAACCACAAATACCTTCACGACATGAACGACGGAACGTTAAAGATTCGTCCTGCACTTTCAAAGCAAGAAGAGCATCAAGCAACATACGGTGCTTGTCTGTCAATTCAAGTTTAAAAGTTTGCATGTACGGTGCTTTATCCTTATCAGGATCGTAGCGGTAGATATTAAATGTACGAGTACCTCTACTCATCTTACTTCTCCCTATTAGAATGTACGTGGTTTAGGTGGAATTGCATCAACCGATAAAGGTTTGTAACGCACTGGCTTGTACTCAAGATGGTTATCAACAGAGAACCATAATGTGTGCTTCATCCACTCATCATCACGACGACCGTATGGATAGTCCGCATGTTCTGGCGGCAATTCAAAATCTACCACTGTATGCGCACCACGACATTCTTTACGAGCCGCAGCAGAAATCAGTGTTGCTTTCGCCACTTCATACAAGTTTTCAACTTCTAGAGCTTCAATACGTGCAGTGTTGAATACTTTAGATTTGTCTTTCAAGTGAATGTTACGAACACGTGGCTCAATCGCAAGAATTTGCTTCACACCTTCTTCAAGAAGTGCAGATGTACGGAATACACCAGCGTGGTCTTGAACGATGTCACGGATTGCATCAGCAACTTCTTGAGCGTTCTCACCTGAAGTTGACTCATCCAATTTACGAATACGCTCAACAGTTTGTTCAAGCACAGTCGTAGGAAGCGGTTGGTAGTCATCACCATGATGTTTAGTCACATAATCAATGATATGTTGACCAGCAGCTTTACCGAATACAACCAAGTCAAGCAATGAGTTTGTACCTAAACGGTTCGCACCATGTACAGATACACATGAACATTCACCAATTGCATAGAAACCTTTCACTGGCTTAGTGAAGTCACGGCCTTCCGCATTTGTAGAATAAACATCAGTATCTTTGTTGTAGTGTGCTTCAAGCGGAGTTGTTTCGCGAGATTCAGGAACCACAACCTGACCATGAATATTCGTTGGAATACCACCCATTTGATAATGGATTGTTGGTACTACTGGAATCGGCTCTTTGGTGATATCAACGTTCGCGAATTTCTTACCAATCTCGAATACAGATGGAAGACGTTTCATGATCGTATCTGCACCTAAGTGCGTCATATCAAGAAGAATGTAGTCACCTTTAGGACCACAACCACGACCTTCTTTGATTTCCTGGTCCATAGAACGTGATACGAAGTCACGTGGCGCCAAGTCTTTCAAAGTTGGAGCATAACGTTCCATGAACGGTTCGCCGTCTTTGTTACGAAGGATTGCACCTTCACCACGACAACCTTCAGTTAACAATACGCCTGCACCCGCAACACCCGTTGGGTGGAATTGCCAGAATTCCATATCTTGTAATGGAATACCTGCACGAGCCGCCATACCAAGACCGTCACCAGTATTGATATATGCGTTAGTAGATGCACGGTAAACACGACCTGCACCACCTGTAGCGAATAATGTCGCTTTCGCTTGGAATACTGCAATTTTACCAGTTTCCTGGTCAATAGCAGTTACACCAAGTACGTCACCAGCTTCGTTACGGATCAAGTCAAGTGCGATCCATTCTACGAAGAATTGCGTACCCATTTTCACGTTGCTTTGATAAAGCGTGTGAAGCAGTGCGTGACCTGTACGGTCGGCAGCAGCACATGCACGAGGAACTGCTTTTTCACCGTAGTTTGCAGAGTGACCGCCGAATGGACGTTGGTAAATTGTACCGTCTGCGTTACGGTCGAATGGCATACCCAGATGTTCTAATTCATAAACAACTTGTGGAGCCTCACGCGTCATAAATTCGATCGCGTCTTGGTCGCCCAACCAGTCTGAACCTTTAACCGTGTCATAGAAGTGGTAGTGCCAGTTATCTTCTTGCATATTACCAAGAGATGCACCAATACCGCCCTGTGCCGCTACAGTATGAGAACGTGTTGGGAACACTTTAGTCAGTACCGCAACTTTCAAACCCGCTTGAGCAAGCTGGTAAGATGCGCGCATACCTGAACCACCACCACCAACGATGACAGCATCGAAAGTTTCGTGTGGAATATTTGTGTAATCTTCTTTAGGGTTAATCGCGCCCATGATATTTTCCTATCAATTCGCCCAAAAAATCTGGATCGCCCAGATTGCATATGCAAATACAGCAATAATCACTGCTGAAGTCAGCACCAAACGCAAGCCCGAAGCTGAAGGACCCATTTGACGAGTAGTCACATAATCCGTGAATACCTGCCACATACCGATCCAAGCGTGTGCGACAAGAGATAAGACTGCCAATAAAGACATAATCTTCATTGGTAATGTCATCATAAAGCCAAACCATTGTTCATAGTTAAATCCACCATTCAGAAGGATCCAACCCAATACCACAACAGTATAAACAGCTAATACAACAGCACTTACGCGTTGGATATACCAATCGCGAGAACCTGAACCCGTTAAACCTGTAGCACTTTTCATTAGAGAACAATCCATACAAATGATGCGACAATCGAAATCGCAGCCAAGATCAATGAAATAGTAGCTGCCACACGACCACTTTGCAGTTCTTCAGCAAAACCAAGGTCAGCAAGTAAATGCTTAATACCCATAATAAAATGGAAAAGTAAGCCGGCTACAAATACCCATACGATAAAGCGCACAATGAAGCCACTAAAGATTGCCTGAACTTCAGCAAAACCCTCAGCAGAAGACAATGATTTGTCTAAAAGCCACAAAAGTACCGGTACAAGTAAAAATACGATGACACCAGAGAGACGGTGTAGAATTGATGCAATAGCCACAGGGGATTTTAAGTTTACTTCTAAAACTTGACCCATGGACAAATTGACAGGTCTGTTGCTTTTCACAGCGGGCATCCTGTAAGTAAAAACTCCATCCGGAGTTTGTTGGAATTAATTCGAAGGAAAGCTAGCATTTTTAGGCAATTACTCTATCCAGTAACACCTAAACTTAAAACGACACTGAATTATAAAACGTGAACTATCAAAATACAAACAGTCACATTTAGCTTTTCCATAAAAAAGCATCAAATAAGAATCATTAACATAAAATCCCCAATGCAAGCAGACAAAATACATCTAAGAAAACAGAGCTATATGTTTGGTTTTTATTAAATAAAATTAAATTTTATTTATCGTTTTTAGCTTTGAGAATTAAATTTATTTATTTAGACTAAAGATGAACAAAGAATCATTATATTTTACAACAATCTTAGCTGTATTTATATCATTTATAACAATTTTCATTTCCATTAGAAATATATAGTATTTATAATAATTATATCAATCCAACTTCATGAAATGAAATAACCACTTAGTCTGTGCATAACTTCTTTATATGGCAAAATCATGCTGATTTTTTCTGCAAAATTATGGTTTATTTTATCCAATTTGGACAAATAACCGGCATTTCAGCACATATTTGGCAGCTATTTTTTAACCAAACAAACTTAATTTCACTTTTCATTTATCGCTTTTAATTATGACTAAAAAATCAGCAAAAAATACAATAAAAAGATGTAAGTTACGAAAATTATAATAATTTAAAATATTAGGCTTGACGTAAATTCGGAACCTATCAGAGTTTTTAGGAATTAAAAATTGCCTACAATTCCCACAACATGCATATTTTTTTCTGCAACTTATTTTCATTTGACTTATTATACAGCGTCGATACTGATATTTTCCTCATGGCTACTGGATTTTTTTGATCCAACCCCGGTGAGGGCGTCGCTTTATCCATAAGTATAATTGACAAAATTTCAGTACTCACTAATCTTATAGCAAATTTTTGACCCGTCTGATTCGCGCATTAAAAGATTAGTACTACGAGTCAGATAAAACATTCACCAGGACAGGAGATCTATTGAATGTCTGCAGCAACTGGCAAAAAAGCCGTTTTACAGCTTGATGGCAAAGAAATTGAATTACCAATTTACAGCGGCACATTGGGCCCAGATGTAATCGACGTTAAAGATGTGTTGGCCGCAGGTCACTTTACTTTTGATCCTGGTTTTATGGCAACAGCTGCATGTGAATCTAAAATCACATTCATCGATGGTAACAAAGGTGTTCTTCTACACCGCGGTTACCCAATCGACCAGCTTGCAACTAAAGCAGACTATTTAGAAACTTGCTACTTATTGTTAAACGGCGAACTTCCAACAGCTGAACAAAAAGTAGAATTTGATGCTAAAGTTCGTAACCACACTATGGTTCACGACCAAGTTAGCCGTTTCTTCAATGGTTTCCGTCGTGATGCTCACCCGATGGCAATTATGGTTGGTGTAGTTGGTGCGCTTTCTGCGTTCTATCACAACAACTTGGACATCGAAGATGTTAACCACCGTGAAATTACTGCAATCCGCTTGATTGCTAAAGTTCCTACGCTAGCAGCTTGGAGCTACAAATATACAGTTGGTCAACCATTCGTTTACCCACGTAATGACTTGAGCTACGCTGAAAACTTCTTGTACATGATGTTTGCTACTCCTGCAGACAAAGACTACAAAGTTAACCCAATTCTTGCTAAAGCAATGGATCGTATCTTCACGCTTCATGCTGACCACGAACAAAACGCATCTACTTCTACAGTACGTTTAGCCGGTTCTACTGGTGCTAACCCTTACGCATGTATCGCTGCGGGTATCTCTGCACTTTGGGGTCCTGCTCACGGTGGTGCGAACGAAGCCGTTCTTAAGATGCTTGATGAAATCGGCACTGTAGAAAACGTTGCGGGCTTCATGGAAAAAGTGAAGACTAAAGAAGTTAAACTTATGGGCTTCGGTCACCGAGTTTATAAAAACTTCGATCCACGCGCGAAAGTAATGAAAGAAACTTGTGATGAAGTTCTTGGTGCGCTTGGTATCAACGATCCACAACTTGCTCTTGCAATGGAACTTGAACGCATTGCGTTGTCTGATGAATACTTCATCAAACGTAACTTATACCCTAACGTAGACTTCTATTCAGGTATCATCCTTAAAGCGATTGGTATTCCGACTGAAATGTTTACTGTAATCTTCGCTCTTGCACGTACAGTGGGCTGGATCAGCCACTGGTTAGAAATGCACAGCGGCCCTTACAAAATCGGTCGTCCACGTCAGCTTTACACTGGTGAAGTTCAACGTGACATCCAAGGTCGTTAATTCTTTACGAATTAATGATTTAAAAAAACCGCCCTTCCGGGCGGTTTTTTTACGTCTTTCAATCAAGCCTCTACTCCATGCAATAAAATTTTACTCAACCCGAATCCTGTTTAAGCCAATGTTTGCATAATACGAACCACTGGCTTGATTTTTTATGACAAAGTTGATAGACACATAACAATGCATAAACTCCAGATAAGTACCCGTCGATGCTTCTCGTTTTACTCGTCACCAAATGATTTTTTCTTTTAACAAGCTAAATAACCCTAGTTACGGATAAGCTAAATTTCTAACGACATGAATTTTTGGCTTATTCTTCTGACAGAGTTGATAAGCACATAAAGATGAAAATATGCCTGCTAGAAAACCGGAAATAGTCCGATGTTTACTGCTTACTAAATGGTATTTTTCTTTCAATAAGCCAATTAACGTTTCAATTTTTTTCCGCTGTCTCAAGTGGTATTCATCAGAAAAAGGCAATAGACTTACTCGCATATTCTTTCTAGGATAAGTAATTAAATCAATATCTTGCTCTAATAATTTAGTTTTTATTGATTTTCCAATACAACCTCTATCTCCATAAACAGTTGCCAATAAGCCATCAACTAATTCTTCGATTTTTATAATGTCTGCAATGTGTCCAGTGGATAAAACTGTTTTCACAATTTGTCCTTCACTATTCATGAGAAGGTGTAATTTGCAACCATAAAACCAGTCTATAGAACTTTTGCCACGAGAAGCAATATCCTCCAAAGCATGGTGGCCTCTAGGACTTCTTTTGTTTTTACAAACAGGTAAAGGTGTTGAGTCAATCCATAGATATTGACATGCTTGTCCTTTGCTTAAAGCACGGTGTAGTGCATGAATCGCAAGCTGATGTTGGTTAATCAGGCTGAGCATATTTTTATAGCAAGGCAAAGACTTAAATAATTTACTCTCAAATTGATAAAGCAATTGGAAAAATGTTTTAAAATTATTTACTTGCGATGTTTTATAACAAATTGCAATCGTCACAATTTCAGAGAGGGATAAGGTTGCTAATCGAATTCGTTTACGCTTATTTTCCTGCTTGAGAAATTGCCAATAGATAGGTTCAAATTTCTTAAAAAAATCATCAATAACACAGAAGATTTCTGTAAAATCAAACATGGTGGTTAGAGTCTTTGGTTTGTGTAGTAACTTTCTAAATGGCTCTAACCATCTTTTTTTCAAGCGGTTTTCTTATCCGTAATTCGGGTTAAATAAAGTCTCTATTTTATTAGGCTGCTTTAAGTGATATTCATCTGATGTAGAGAGTCGAGTGGATTTCATAACTGATTCATAATTAAGTACAGCTTACAATCAAAGAACCATCCCATTGAGCTTTTGCCGCGGGTTGCAATCGCTGCCTAGAGATTTATGCGTTGAATCCGCTGATTTTTGCATACAGTTAGCGTAGTTGAATCAATCCATAAATAATGACTTTAACAATCTTTCATCCAGGAAAAATGTAAAGCATGCAGCGCCAATTAATGAGCTCTGATGAGATGAACCATCCGCTGGTAACATGGTAAATATCGAAAGAGTTGACCTTGATTTTGCCTTAATAAAAAAGAAGAAGGCTTTGAAATTATTGAAATAAGAGTATTTATACCAAATGGCAATGAACACGATTTCTGAAAGTTGCAATTGAGTAGACAGTATTCTCAAACGCTTATTGCTATATTTTAAAAATTCCCAATAGCTTGCTTCAAATTTCTGAAAAAAGCCATCGAACATGGTCATTAAAGACGTAGGTTATGTGGTAACTCCCTCATGGTTTTTTAGCTGCCTTTTTTTTCAAGTCTATTTCTTATGTGCGATTCAGATTTTCTTAAATTAAACAATATATTTTCAGGCTTAGCTATACTTTTATATAAATATCAAAGAAATAAGTCCGTAAACGGATTTTCCCAGATTTAAACTTCTCAGTAAATTCATTTTGAATTGATCTTTAAATTCTATTGTTAAACTTGTATCTAACTTCTTATCCATCACGGGTAATAAGAATTCAAATTTTCTTCAGCATCGTTACAATATCAAATCAAAGAATTGAACAAATTTCCCTTCCTTGACATTTATTCTCGCCTTACTTTGTGAATAGAATTTACCCTACAAACAGTAAAATGAAACTTTATGTTCCAAAAATTTAGGTTCTGGTTATTGTTCAAACTTTATTTAATGTTTGATATTCATAACTTTCGTTTTCGGCAGTTGACCACTGGTGAGATAAATCTTGCACGGCAAGTTTTCGGTAATTTAATCAATTACAATGAAGTTCAAATATTGAATATCAAATATCTTCCCTGGCAACCCATAAATATGTATATGGCTCCCAATGGCAACATTTTTATGAATAACGAAAATTTTTGTGAAGATTTCTCTCGGCGATCTAAACAAATGCAAGGTTTGTTCATACATGAGATGACCCATATTTATCAATATCAGTCCAATATCAATGTTCTGTTACACGGTGCTATACTGCAGTCCAAATATTTTTTGAGTTTTAAAAAATATAATCCTTATAAATACCACTTTATTGCGAGCAAACCGTTTCATACATACAACATTGAACAACAAGGAGAGATTGCCCAGGACATATTCTTTAAAAATATCCCCAACATTATTTTAAATAATGAACACCTCATACAGTAATTCTTGCAGGCTGATCCTAGACAGTATCGTGGACAACCAGCCCCTCTAAACTTTTAATATATTTCTGTTCAAAGGCTTCTGGACTTAACCAGCCGTTTGCAGAATGTCTTCTGACTCGATTGTAATAAATTTCAATATAGTCAAACAAGACAGCATTCGCTTCTTTTCGAGTCGAAAACACACTGCCATGTACCACATGACCTTTTAATGTATGAAAGAAGCTTTCAGTCACTGCATTATCCCAACAGTTTCCACGTCTAGACATACTCTGAGTACAATCATTTTTCAGTAACAGCGCTCTAAAATCACGACTACAGTACTGTGAGCCTTGGTCCGAATGAACCATAACACCAGTTGGATAACCCTGACGAGCCATTGCATAGTTAAACGTATCACACACCAACTGGCGGTCTATTCGATGGCTGGTTTGCCACCCCACGATACGACGGCTAAATAAATCTAGCATCACACATAAATACAACCAACCTTCTTTAGTGCGGATATAGGTAATGTCTGTTGTCCAGACTTTATTAGGCTGAGTAACTGTAAATTGGCGATCCAACAAGTTGGGTGCTGTAGGCAAACGATGGGTTGAATCAGTCGTATGCTTGTATTTACGTGCAATCCTGCTACGTAAACCAAGCTTTTTTAGCATCCTTCCAATAGTACGTTCGCTCATGTTGTAACCTAAATCATGCATGTCATGTACTAATGAAGGTGCACCCAATCGTGCATGATGCTGCCAATATACGGCTTTTAAGTCATTATATTTCTGTGCCGTATTGGCTTGACGTTTTCGCCAGGCATAATAGCCTGAAGTGCTGACACCTAGGTATTTACAGGCAGAAGATACAGTGACTTCATTCATATCTAGATCTTGAATTACCGTGTACTTTTCTTGGCATGATCTGTTAGAAAGTACACATGCGCTTTTTTTAAGATGTCATTGGCTTCCTTGAGCTGTTTGACTTCTTTCTCTAATTCCACGATCCGCTGTTGTTCTGGTGAAAGTTGACGTTTGCTTGAACCTGCCGGATTGGTTTCACGAATCCATTTATCTAATGTTGAATAACCCACACCTAATTTCTGGGCGATTGCAGCTACAGACTCGTGTGAGTTTGAAAGTGCATAATCAATCGCTTGCTGTTTAAATTCGGGACTAAAACGTTTAGCCATTTCTTGAATCTCCAAAGATTAAAGTTACGTTATCTTTAGAGGGACGTGCTGTCCATTATTTTGTCTAGGATCAAAATTCAGATTTTTTTTTGTTTTTTTCTCTATAAACGATGCAATTCGTATATAGTATCGAATTGCTAATTATTGATTAATACTTCTATTTTATTTGTCGTCACGTACACAGCATTGAACGCATAATCATAATAAATCTAAGTCTGTGTATACATCCCTATAGGTAATAGGATTAAGTTGGAATGAAAAGTTTTAAAATTGCCCTTGCACAATTCTCTCCGCATATTGGCAATATCGAAGCAAACACTCAAAAGATGCTTGAACAGATAAATGAAGCCAAAAAACAAAAAGCTGATTTAATTCTCTTCCCGGAGCTTTCAACTGTAGGCTACCCTGCAGAAGATCTATTACTCCGTCCTAGCTTGGCAAAACGCACGCAAAAAGCATTTGAGCTGCTCAGTCAAGTCAAAGACATTGTGATGGTTTTTGGTTTTGTCAATCAGAGTGAAGAGGGTCACCGCTACAACTCTGCGGCCGTAATGAAAGATGGACAAGTACTGGGTGTTTACAACAAACAAAACTTGCCAAACTACAGTGTATTTGATGAAAAACGTTATTTCAGCGAAGGCCATCAACACCTTGTTTTTGAATATTTAGGTCATAAGTTTGGCGTGCTGATTTGTGAAGATATTTGGTCACTGAGTACCGTGCATCAGTTATCTCAACTGAATGTTGAAACAGCTTTGGTCTTAAATGCTTCACCTTATGAAGTAGGTAAACCGCAACATCGTGTCACTACCATGAGTCAACTGGCTAAACAGTTGAATATTAATCTAGTCTATACCAACCAGATTGGTGGTCAAGATGACCTAATTTTTGATGGTACCAGCTTTGTGATCAATAAAGATGGCAATATTGCTTTACAGGCAGCCAGCTTTAAAGAAGATCTTTATTACGCCGAATATGAAGCCGAACAAAAAGCCTATAAAGTCGGAACAGTAACACCTGCTTTAGATACCTTGGCTGAAATCTATCAAGGTCTGGTTTTAGCAACTCGTGATTATGTTCAGCGTTCTGGTTTTCCTGGCGTGATTCTTGGTTTATCGGGTGGCATTGACTCGGCATTAACACTGGCAATCGCGGTTGATGCGATTGGTGCAGATAAAGTTCAGGCCGTGATGATGCCTTATACTTACACCGCACAAATCAGTGTAGAAGATGCAGCTGCACAGGCGAAAACCATGGGTGTAACTTTCGGTATTGCTGAAATCAATCCAATCGTGAACAGCTTCATGCAAACCCTATATCCATTCTTTGGTAACAGCCCTGCAGATGCCACTGAAGAAAATCTACAAGCCCGTGCTCGTGGTACCTTACTGATGGGCTTGTCGAACAAGTTTGGTAATCTGGTTTTATCTACCGGCAACAAGTCTGAACTTTCTGTAGGTTACTGCACCCTGTATGGCGATATGGTTGGCGGTTATGCGGTGCTGAAAGACGTGTATAAAACCATTGTGTTTGAACTGGCGAAATACCGTAACAGCATTTCAGAGACTCCAGTCATTCCAGAGCGTGTCATTACTCGCCCACCTTCTGCAGAACTGCGTCCAGACCAGAAAGACCAAGACTCTTTACCTGCCTATGAAGTACTGGATGCCATTCTTTATTCTTATATTGAAGAAGATATGAGCCAGGATGACATTATCGCCAAAGGCTTTGATAAAGCAGTGGTGGAAAAAGTCATTCGCCTGGTAGATCGTAATGAATATAAACGTCGTCAAGGTGCGATTGGCCCGCGTATCAGCTCACGCGCATTTACCCGTGAACGCCGTTATCCAATTATGAATGGATGGGCACCAGGTGTCTAAGAAACACCTAGCCCAACAGTTTGCTCAAGCGCTTATGCTTGAGCAAACCCGCTTTATAAAAAAACAATTATTAGCAGAACAACATAATCCTTATATCGAAAAATTTGTTCATCATATTTATATTTCTTCAGATCAGATTGCTTTAAAACAGATTATTCAACTTGAATCGCTACAAGAGGTGGTTCAAAAATATGCCTTTGAATTGAATCTAGGTGCTGAAATTTTAGAGTTCATCGGGGTTGTTTCTCAAAGAATTCATCAGCTGGCAATGAACAGCCAGACTCAAATCAACACCCTGCTGTCTGATGAAACTTTTGAACTCTGGATGTACAAGATTCTCGAACTGGATCAGTTGCGTCACTACATCCATGATAATTTGCAGCACAATCCGCAAGTCGAACATGTCAGTTTACAGCTAGCGAACCAGATTCTTGAAAGTAATACGCCTTGGCTGGATCATCTACGCAAGCTCAATACCCATCAACAAGGTTTAGGTTCCAAGATACTCAGTTTTATTCAAGACCAGCAACAGGCTATTGAACTCAAGCTGGAGCAGCAACTTGCTCACGCTCTGGTTAAACAACTTGCCAATCTGTTTTTACTGCCGAATGAAGAGCTGGCAGATATCAGCCTGCATTTATGGGAAGATATTAAACAAAGAACCTTGCGGGAAACTTTTTCCCAATTCCAGCCCATAGACTTTGAAGAGTTCTTTATTCTGGTCTATGAAACCTGGCGACAGTTAAGACAAACAGAATACCTGCAACAGGTGGTTTTGGATGTGGTGGCTGGCTTTTATGACTATTTCGCCAACTACAGCTTACAGGAACTGTTGCAATCTGTCGGACTAGATGAAGAAGACTTACATCAGGAAGCCCACCGTTTTATGCCCTACACTCTTCAAGCCCTAGAACAACAAGGATTGCTAGACGGGATTATTCTGGCGCTGATTTCACCTTTTTATGCCAGCGAAACTACTCATCAATTTATTGAGCAATATCTTCAAGAAAGGTTTTAATTTCTTATACAGGCTCTGTTGGCATTTTACTAATGGATGGTTAACAGACCTTTTTCTGCTTCTGAGAATCGACCTGACTTTTTTGAACCATAAAAAAAGAGACCATGCTGAGAGCATGGTCTATAAAAATGGTGGCTATGACGGGACTTGAACCTGTGACCCCCGCATTATGAGTGCGGTGCTCTAACCAACTGAGCTACATAGCCATAAACTGTGTGCGCATTATCTAGATTTCGACAACTAGCGTCAAGCCCTTTATTTTATGAGTGTTCAGAGTTTGAGCGTTTTATTTTTTTTCAGTTAATATTTAAACAAAACAGCGATTTATTCCAGCTATTTCCTACTTAAACCTTAAAATTAAAGCACTGAAATATTGAAATAAAATGCATCTCAAATTCATCGCCATCAGCTTAATTCCCCTAATTAGTGGCTCCTCTGCCAGTTAGTTTCACCCATATTCGTCGATTACAATGGAGTCTGTATGGATTGGTGATGGATCAACAATCAACAACTTTTGACCATGTAGCAAAAGCACAGCCCCCAGTACAACGCAGTCAAGCACAGCAAAAGCTCTATCGTATTGAGCAGATTCCGCAAGATCAGAAATTAGCAGTTGCTACGCAAAACCAGATTGCTTTGCTCTATGCACAGTTTCATCTTACTAAAAATAAAATCGATCAATTGCAACAGATCGTGTTTGGAAAAGATAAAAAGCCAAAAATTCTGGAAAATATAAGCAAAAATTTCCTAAAGTAAAACTCGATGCCAGTGCAATTCAATGTAAATAATGATTTTTTAAGATAAATTTTAGACATAAAAAAAGACCACGCTTTTATAAACGTGGTCTATGAAAATGGTGGCTATGACGGGACTTGAACCTGTGACCCCCGCATTATGAGTGCGGTGCTCTAACCAACTGAGCTACATAGCCAAAACTGTGCGCGTATTATCTATTTCAGGGCACTTCATGTCAAGAAATATCACGCAATAATTGTAAAAAAATTGGTGAAGTGAGCCGATAAGCCGGGTTCTGTCGTGAACGATCATTCCTCTAGGCGTACAATCACTCGTACGCTCAAGCGACCTACCCGAATCCAGCACGGGCCGTGCCTGAAGGATTCCTATTTGGTCTTGCTTCTGGTGGGGTTTACCTTGCCGTGAACTGTTACCAGACACGCGGTGCGCTCTTACCGCACCCTTTCACCCTTACCATCTCTCTTGGTCTCCCCGAAGGGAAATTGCAAAGATGGCGGTCTACTCTCTGCTGCACTTGCCGTCGGCTTTCACCGCCCAGGCGTTACCTGGCACCCTGCCCTACGAAGCCCGGACTTTCCTCCCCTGCTTCAATCACGGAGATCTCCACAGCAGCGATCGTCTGGCTCACTTCGGGGCGTATGCTAACAAATTTCAGCACTAATTGCTGGTGCTTTTTTGTTCAATCAGCTTTTTATATTTTTCCATCAGGTCATCTTGTGATTCCACATGCTGGGGATCATGCGGAATACAGTCGACCGGACAGAACAATTGACATTGTGGCTGATCAAAATGCCCGACACATTCAGTACATAAGTCCGGGTGAATTTCATAAATGACCTCACCCATGAATATCGCCTCATTCGGGCACACCGGCTCACAGACATCACAATTGATGCATTCATCGGTAATATATAAAGACACGTTACCAACCTTGCTGTTGTTTCCGCTTAAAGGCTTCTACCACAGCTTGCGGTACAAACTGCGCGACATCACCATTTAAGCGTGCTATTTCACGTACTAAAGTAGATGAAATAAAAGAATATTGCTCTGAAGGGGTTAGAAATACCGCCTCAAAACTTGCATCCAGGCGGCGGTTCATGTTGGCCAGTTGAAATTCGTACTCAAAGTCAGATACGGCGCGTAATCCACGCAGCACAGCTGTTGCTTTCTGTTCACGGAAAAAATTGACCAACAGACCATCAAAGCCGACAAATTCTACATTAGGCAAATGACTGAGCGATTTTTTTGCTAGTTCCACTCGCTCTTCCAAACTAAAGACTGGATTTTTGTGATGACCAATGGCAATAGCAACCACAACTTCATCAAACATTTTCGCTGCACGTGACACCAAATCGATATGTCCATTGGTAATTGGATCGAAAGTGCCTGGATAAATGACGCGAGATTTAGTCATCCATTTTTACTCTAGTTTTTAGTAGAGCCCTATTTTAACAAAAACTTCTTTTTTTAGTGAACAATCTCCTTACTTTTGAAAAAACTTCACCTCAGAGCGAGTTTGAGGCAAAATAGAACTAATCTTGGAATATGCGTATTATGTCGAAATCAATCGTAGTTAAAAAAAATACTGGTGGCACTATTGCGCAGAACAAGCGTGCTCGCCATGATTATTTTATTGAAGATAAATTCGAAGCCGGGTTGTCTTTACAAGGCTGGGAAGTCAAGTCCTTGCGTGCCGGGCGGATGACCATTACCGAAAGTTATATTCTGTTCAAGAACAATGAAGCGTTTTTATTTGGTGCACAAATCCAGCCCCTGTTATCTGCTTCAACGCATGTGGTGCCTGAAGCCACCCGCACACGCAAATTGCTGCTTTCACGCCGCGAAATTGAAAAACTTTTGGGTGCAGTGAATCAGAAAGGTTATGCCTGTGTACCTTTGGCCTGCTACTGGAAAGGTCCATTAGCCAAACTGGAAATTGCCCTGGTTAAAGGGAAACAGTTACACGATAAACGTGCGACTGAAAAAGACCGGGACTGGCAGCGTGACAAGGCCCGGATTTTCCACAAATAATTTTTACCTGAATTAAAAAACCTCCAGCTGGAGGTTTTTTAATTCAGGTAAAAATCTAAACTTATTTGAATCTGTTTGCTAACAATGCCAGATATTCACCAAACCAGATAGCCGTATCTAGGTCACCTTGCGGTGGTGTCACCTCTACCGGGGCATTATCCGATTGGGTCATCAATCCCAAAAAGCCCGACATCCGGTTCAGGTCCTGCGAACCACGCCCAGTCGGCATCAGCGGCAAACCTGCCCACAGCATGCCGTGCTGCATGGCAAACAGATTGATTTGCTGCAATACTGCCAGTTTATCACCACTCAATCCGCCGCCATTGGTAAAACCCGCTGCAATTTTGCCTTGCCAGGTCCGTGCCAGCCAGCGTTTGGATGACTGCTCCATAAATAGCTTCAAGGCTGAAGTAATACTACCCATATAGGTCGGACAACCGAATATAATGGCATCAGCCTGATCCAAAACATCCCAATCCACATGCTCGATATTCATGCAATGTACCTGAATACCGGTTTGCTTGGCCCCTTGAGCAATGAAAGAAGCGACCTTTGCAGTATGTCCATAGGGGCTGTGATAAACGATAGCAAGAGATTTCGTGGATAAAAGCATATCAATAAAAGCAGTAAGTTTTAATCAACAAGTTTAACAGTTTCAAATCATAAACACGAATGTTGCCATACGACCGGTTTTAGCTGCACGGCGATAGGAAAAATATTCTTCTGCCTGTGTGTAGGAACATTGGTCACCGCCCAGCACAATTTCAACCCCATGTTGCTTTAAAATAAATCGCGCAATGGCATATAAGTCAGCATAAAACTTATCTGCTTTTTCACCCGCTTTAAAAGCAGCTTCCAGTTCAGGGTATTTAGAGCAGAAAGCCTGTTTGACTTCTGCTCCAATTTCAAAACAGGGCTGACTAATCGCAGCGCCCAACCATGCCCAAGTTGGCTGGGTTTGCATGGCAGCAATGGTATTTTCCACAATACCATGGGCCAAGCCTCGCCAGCCGGCATGCAAATTCGCTATCTCCGTTCCATCTGCATTGCCGAGCACGACAGGTAAACAATCCGCAGTCATCATCATTAAGGCATGTGCTTTACGCTGGGTCACCACTCCATCCCCTTCCAGGGCCTGAAAAGGGATTTCTTCATTGATGGTATGACAAATGGTGCTATGGGTTTGCGTCATCCAGGTCACTTTATCGACCCCGAATTCAGCAAACTCCGCCAGTAAAGCCATACGGTGCTGCTGTACACGCTTTGCATCATCACCCACATGCAAGGCCAGGTTAAATCCTGCAAGTTCAGGTTGAGCTGAAGGCTGATTTTTTTCATGATGCACTCGCGTCTGCCCAACACATACACCTTCCGGAAGCCCTTGAACAAATTGCATGTCTATTTCCTTGTGCTTTTCCTTATGATTCATACCCAGCCATAAAACCACTTAATAGGCTTTATTTTCACTGCGCAATACATCAATCAATTGCGCAAAGTCATCTGCCCATGGTGCCTCAAACATCATTTCTTCACCACTACGCGGATGAATCAGTCCGAGTTTGGTTGCATGCAAGGCCTGACGTTTAAAGCCGCGTAAAGTATCGGCCAGTAATTCTGAAGCACCTGCCGGTACACGGACACGGCTCATATACACCGAATCACCGACCAGACCAAAGCCCAGATAACTAAAATGCACACGAATCTGATGGGTACGGCCGGTTTCCAGACGTGCCTGCACACGAGTGAAATGCTGAAAGCGTTCTTTCACGTTGTAATGGGTCACTGCATCTCGACCACCCGGCAACACGGCCATTTTTACTCGATCGACCGGATGGCGCTTAATTGGCTCATCAATCGTACCACCGGCAATAATGTTACCGTACACCACCAAATCATAGAGACGATATACCGATTTCTTCGCCAATTGCTTGCTTAAAGAAAACTGGGCTTCAAGATTTTTCGCTACCACCAGCAAACCGCTGGTGTCTTTATCAATACGGTGTACCAGACCGGCACGAGCCAGTTCAGCAGATTTTGGATAATGATAAAGCAAGGCGTTCACCAGTGTACCGCTGGTATTTCCCGCACCTGGATGAACAACCATACCAACCGGTTTGTTAATGACAATAATATCGTCATCTTCATACACCACATTGAGGGGAATATTTTCCGGCAGGCTTTTGGTTTGAACTTCCAGCTCTACATCCAGCGTGAGCAGCTCATTGCCTTCACATTTATACTTAGGTTTGACAGTGTTACCATTTACCAACAAATGGCCATCTTTCAGCCACTGCTTCAATTTTTCACGAGAAAAATCGCTCCAGACTAGCGCTGCAACCTGATCGATACGTTGCCCTAAATAACTTTCATCCAATTGAAATTGCAACGATAAACGTGTTGCAGTTGAGTCTGAAGTATGGTTATCTGCATCCTCAGAATCTTCAAGTAAATTGAAATCAGTTTCAGGGACATTAGAATTAGAAGATTGTGCTTGACTCATTTGCTCATTCAGACAAAAGTGGTTTAATAGTGCAATTGTAGCTCATTGCCCGTATTAACAGAGGAATTTTTATGTCGTTACCACGTTATAAAATGACAATGCTTGCTTTATCTTTAGGCGTTGCGTCGGCAATAGTGGGCTGTAGCAGTAATCCAAAGAAAGAAGTGGTAGACACAGGACCACAATCTAGCGAACAAGTTTATATTCAAAAAGCTGAAAAAGCCCTTGAACGTGGTCAATATACCGATGCGGCCAAACATCTTGAAGCAATCGATACCTATTATCCAACAGGTGACTATGCCCAACAGGCACAGCTGGAATTGTTATACGTTAAATTTCAACAAAAAGATTATGAAGGCGCAGTTGCCCTGGCTGAGCGTTTTATCCGTTTAAACCCGCAACATCCCAATGTGGACTATGCCTACTATGTTCGTGGTGTCGCGAACATGGAACAAAACTATGATGGCCTATTGCGTTATACCTCATTAAAACAGTCACACCGTGATGTCAGCTATTTAAAAGTGGCTTATCAGAACTTTGTTGATTTCATCCGTCGCTTCCCATCAAGTACTTATGCTGTCGATGCGGCACAGCGTATGAAGTTCATTGGCACGGAGCTGGCTGAAAGTGAAATGAACGCAGCGCGCTTTAATATTAAGCGTAAAGCATGGCTTGCTGCCGTTGAACGTTCACAATGGGTGGTTGAACACTATCCACAAACCCCACAAATTCCTGAAGCTTTAGCAACCATGGCCTATGGATATGACAAATTGGGCGATCAGCAGACTTCACAGCAGTACATTGAAGTGTTAAAGCTGAATTATCCGCATCTGGTCAAAGCTGATGGTAGCGTGAATATGCGTGCTGCACATGGTGAAGGCAGCTGGTTTAACCGCACCACTTTAGGTATTTTTGGCCGCGAAGCGCAAAGCTCGACCGAAGCAGAGCAACAACAAAATGCAGCGCAGAGTGAAAAACGCAGTTTCACTAATCGCATCAGTTTTGGCTTGCTAGACCGTCCTAAAACTGAAAGCAGCATTCCTGCCGCACCAGAGCAACAGCCTCAACAAGAAACACCAACCGAGGCACCAGCATCAGAATAAGCTTGGCTTATCGGTCGCATTTTTATGAAGGGCAAGTTATCATACTTGCCCTTTTGTCATTTCAATGCATCATATTGATCATTTTGCGCAAAAGGTATACAAATTAACTTTTAACCGATGCCGCAATTTTAATATGCGGAAATTCTGACAGCTTATTTGTCAGCCATTTAGATAAATTATCACCCGATTGCATACCTATGGCTATTCCTCAACACACGATTGATCAAATCCTGGATCGCACCGATATTGTCGATCTGATTGGTCAGCGCGTGAAACTCAAGAAAACTGGTCGCACCTATTCAGGTTGCTGCCCTTTTCATCAGGAAAAATCGCCATCTTTCCATGTCTATCGCGACAAGCAATATTTCCATTGTTTTGGCTGTCAGGCCAACGGTAATGCCATCCGCTTTTTAATGGATATTGACGGTCGTAACTTTATTGATGTGATGAAGGATCTATCGAGCCGTACCGGGATTGAACTGCCGAAAGACAATAACGACAGCAATAAAATCAAATATAAACGTGAATCCATAAAACCTGCTGCAGCAACACAGCTGCAAGAACAACCGAAAAACACCATCGATCAAACACCGAATGCAGCGCCTGTAGCACATTTTGATCCTTTTGCAGAATTTCAGGCGCAAGAAACCGAATACTATGATGATCCATTTGCATCTTTTGAACAGATGCCAATGGAAGAAACAGTACAAGACGGCAACCTGTTTGATCTACTGGAAAACATTGCCCAGTATTACCAACGCCAGTTACCGCAAAGTACCAGTGCCCAGCAATATTTCAAGCAACGTGGCTTAAGTGCAGAGACCATTGACTATTGGCGTTTAGGCTATGCGCCAGAAGACTGGCAACATCTGGAAAAAGCTTTTCCACAGGATATTGAAGGCTTAAAACTACTGGGGCTGATCCGTACCAGTGACAATGGACGCGATTTTGACCTGCTGCGTGACCGGGTGATTTTCCCGATCCGGGATGCTAAAGGTCGCGTGGTCGGTTTTGGTGGTCGTGCCTTGAATGACGAAATCAAACCCAAATACATCAACTCGCCGGACTCGGAAGTGTTCCATAAAAACCAGTTGCTGTATGGTTTATATGAAGGCCGAAAACAGAAAGCCCAGGACTGGCTGATGGTTGAAGGTTATATGGATGTGATTGCTTTGCAGCAATATGGCATTTCTGGTGCTGTGGCGACCTTGGGAACAGCCAGTAATACTGAACACCTGAATATTTTATTCAAACAAAACAACCGTATTACCATTGCTTTTGATGGTGATGCTGCCGGACAAAAAGCCGCCCGCCGTACTCTGGAAATTGCGCTGCCGCTACTCAATGATGGCCGTGAACTCAAGTTTTTTGTGTTACCCAATGATCACGACCCGGATTCACTGATTCGCCGTGAAGGTATTGAAAACTTTCACCGCCTGTTACAGCAAGCGCCGTTACTCTCCGATTTTGTTTTTGCACATCTCACCCAGAATCATGATGTGACCAAGCCGGAAGGCAAAAGCCAGGTCATGGGTGAATTACGCCAACTGACCGAACTATTGCCAAAACAGGGGTCGTACCGTTATTTATTGCAGCAGTTCTTTAGAGAAAAACTGGGCTTTAGCCGCAAATGGCAACCGCAAGTCAACAATGACGCATCCTTAAGCTTTAGCACCAAGATTGATGCTGAAGAATATGTCATTGCGATTTTAATGAATCACCCCTATCTGTATATTCATTTTGAACCGCTACGCGCCTTGATTTCTCAGGATCAATTGCTGTTTAAAATTCTAAATATCTTCAATATTATTTTTGATGATTTGCCTGATGATACCGAGCTGTCGCAGTATTATGTCTTAGGTGCATGTGCGCCTTATCACCATGATCTGCAAAATATTTTGCTACATGCCAATGTCAGTGATTACACCTCATCACCGGAGCAGGCAGATAAACTGGCAGAAGATTTTTCCATCAAACTGCAATATCAATGTTTGCAACAAAAACTCAAATCTAAAAAGTTCACCAGCATTGCCGAAATGCGCAACCTGAAACAGAAAATTTACGAGATTGATAAAAAGCGCTCGCTTACCCTGCTGGAAGACTAAGCGAGCGGCTATAATTTAGTATTTATGATTCATGCTTGGTATTACGCCGTTTAGCAAATACATCTTCTAATTGATCACGCATCGATTCAAAACAAGCCGGATCTTCAGCCTTGGCTGCCTGTCGCAACAAGATTGAAGTTGGATGCAGTAGTTTTTGTGTCAGGCGATACGATAATTCCTGCAAAATCTGCTCAGGATTGTCACCACTAGCCAGACGTGAGATTGCCAAAGCCAGTTCTTCTTGCCTGAGTACTTCACCCTGTTCACGATAAGCTTGAATGGTACTGCCAGCTTTTTTGATTTTTTCCTGGGTCAGCATTTCTGTAACTAACTGATTGACCATTACCTCGGCTTCAACCGCAGCCTGGCGACGTTGGGCAAGATTATCGTCAATCACACTTTGCAGGTCGTCCACTCCATACAAATAAACGCCATCCAGAGATTCTACTTTGGGATCAATATCACGCGGAACGGCCAAATCGACCAACAGCATTTGTTGATAACGACGTTTTTTCAACGCTGTTTTAACATCTTGATATGAAATGACCTGATGCAGACTTCCGGTACAGCTTGAAATGACGTCTGCGCGGTGTAAATTTGCAGCCAACTCAGAGAATTCAATAATTTCCACATCAACGCGATGGGCAATTTCCTGTGCCAGATTTTCTGCACGCGCGTGGGTTCGGTTGCAAATCAGGACTTTCCCCACTCCCATTTCCGCTAAATGCTTCGCCACCAGGCTGTTCATTTCCCCTGCAGCCACCACCATCACAGTCAGTTTTTCAGGTTTACTAAACACCTGAAGTGCAAGTTGGGCAACGGCATAGCCCATCGAAACAGCATGACTCCCCACTGCTGTTTCCGAGCGCACACGTTTGGCTGCATAAAAGGCGTATTCAAAAATTCGGTTTAAATCCGGAGAAACGGTATGTGCATCTTTAGCCAGAGACAATGCAGATTTCACCTGCCCCAAAATTTGCGGTTCACCTAGCATCAGCGAATCCAGACCACTGGCTACCCGCATTAAATGGGTCACTGCCTGCGCATTTTCGTAACGATATACATGATTAAACAATTGTTTAACATCTAAGTCATTTGCTTCGGCGAGCCAATTCATTACCATGTCCGCATTTTCAGACATGGCATAAACTTCGGTGCGGTTACATGTAGAGACCACCACCATATCATTCAAGTCATGGTTTTGGCTTTGCAGGGCAAGCAGGTGCATTAATTTTTCAGGATTAAATGCAATCTGCTCACGCAGCTCTACAGAGGCGGTTTGATGGTTGACACCCAATGCAAAGAAAGACATATCAGATCATCATTTCGCTAAATTTATGCTATTGTGCAGTATTGGTGTCATAAAAAGCATTACTTGGATCAAGAAAAATTGCGTCAAACAAATAGCCGGATAAACGGCGCGACAATTAAGCAATATTCTACCACATTCTTACTTGTGGGTAGCATGGCTTACAGTGCTCATATTAGAGCATCTGGAGAAATTTATCATGCCAATTCAAATTATAATGCCATAAAACAAAGCATGATTGCTGAATTTGCACTGACCTATCAGGACATTCCCACAGCATTACACAACTACACCGTGCTTGCAATTAAAAGCAATTCCACCACGGTTAAACAGCGCGCCTTAAATGTTGCGATTGAACAGAATGATCTAAAAGCAGCCCTGGATATTGCAACCCATTGGGTGGTGCAAGAACCGACCGATGTGCCGGCTTTATTTTATCTTTCACATATTGCCTTAAAAGCCCATGAATATGAACTCGCCGCAGAAACGCTGGACAAAATTTTAAATATTGACCCCAATGCAGACCTGGAAAAAATTCTGGCCGGAATTGCCCCTGAAGACCCTGAAGATCGGGATTTTCTGATTGATGCCTTGCGTAAAAGTAAAGAACGGGATAATCCTTCCGTACTGGTACTGATTGCAGGCTTGGAAGCACAAAACGGGCAACTGGAGCATGCCCTGACCACCATTAGTCGTGCCTTAAAAAAGCGTGCCAATGTGACCGGCTTTATTTTAATGAAGGCCAATTTGCTCAGTGCCTTGGGCGATGATGAAGCAACCCTAAAATGGTACGACAAAGCCAGCCGCAAACATAAAAACAATATCGAAGTTCGCTTAGCGGAAATTAAATATCTGATTAAATTAAATAAGTCAGAAGAAGCTCTCAATAAACTTGAAGCCCTGTTAAAAAAATGGCCGCATGAAGAAGAAGCGCTGTTTATTGCCGGTTTAACCAGTATTGACTTAGAACAATATGAAAAAGCTGAAAAATATTTAGTTGAGCTGCGATATTCCACGCAATATCAAAATGAGGCCTATTATTATCTGGCAGTCAATGCCGAACGAAAGCAGCATTTTGAAACCGCAAAAGCCTATTACCGTCTGGTGGATGGCAGCCTGTACACAGTTTCGCGCCGCAACATGGTTAATATTTTTACTGCCCAGAACCAGCCCACTGATGCCCTGCGCTTCCTGACTCAGGAACGGGTCAATTATCCGCAATATGCCAGTTTCCTGTACCAGGCTCAGGCTGATATTTTAAAACGCATGGACAATAAAAAAGCAGCCATGCGCCTGCTGGATGAAGCCATTAAAAACGTCCCGGATGACCCGGAACTAATTTACTCCGAAGTGTTATTACTTGATGCTTTTCAAGACAAAGATAAACTGGATAAATTATTGAAAAAATTACTGGAAATAGAACCCAATAGCCCGACTTACCTCAATGCCTATGCCTATACGCTTGCCCTGCAAAACCGGCGTTTAGATGAAGCCCGCAAGTATGTTGAACATGCTCTGGAATTTGCTCCGGAACAGGCCTCTATTTTAGATACTTTAGGCTATATCACTTATTTACAAAATGACTTTAAAACTTCAGCTCAAGTATTAGAGCAAGCCTACCAATTAAGTCAAAATGTGAAAATTGGTGTACGTTATGCAAAATCTTTATACATGCAAGGTGAGCTGACAAAATTTAGTAAAGTGTTACAACAATTACAAAAAAATCATCCGAATGATCCGCAATTAGAGCAATTGAAATCGTTACTGTTACCGCAACAAATGAAAAAGAGTTAACTATCTGTATGCACATTTTTTCAAAATTCAGTTTAAGCCTGATTGCAGCAAGCACGCTAATCCTGAGCGGTTGCCAACAATACACCCAGCCTCAAGCACCGAATGTGGCTCAAATTCCAGAAGCTGCGAAGAATTTTAATCTGCAAGGTAAAATTGGGGTAAGAACTCCGGGACAATCTGGCAGTGCCTTTTTTACCTGGGTACAACAGCAGGATGCATTCGACATCGAATTAAGCGGAATTTTGGGCGTGGGTAAAACCCAGATTTCCGGTCAACCGGGTAATGTCACCCTCAATAGTGCAAAAACCGGGTTGATTACAGCGGATACTCCGGAAGAGTTACTGGAGCGTGCCACAGGCTGGCAAGCCCCGATTACTCATTTAGTCGATTGGGTTCAGGCCAAACCGGCAACTATGCTGGCAAAAATCAGTAAAGATGAGCAAAACCGCCCCATCCAGTTCTTGGAAGATGGCTGGATAGTAGATCTCAGTTATAACGAGCAAGCCCAGTTACCGAACAAGCTAGTTTTAAAACATCTGCTTGAATCCGGTCAGGAAAACCGTATTACAATGCTCATTCAAAACCGTTAAGCCTATTCAAAAGTTTAAAATTCTATGATTCGTGTTCCCTCTCCTGCCAAGCTTAATCTTTTTTTGCATATCACCGGCCGTCGTGACGACGGCTACCATGAATTGCAAAGCATTTTTCAGCTCATTGACCTGTATGACTGGCTGGAATTTAGCCAAACAGCAAGTCCTGAAATTAGTATTGATGGACTAAACAGCGTTGATTTGGAACAGAACCTGATTTTCAAGGCAACACAGATTTTAAAGCCGTATGCAACAGCATATTCAGGCTTAAATATCCGCATTGAAAAAAATATTCCTATGGGTGCTGGACTTGGCGGGGGGTCATCCAATGCGGCCACCACCCTCATTGTGGTCAATCAGTTATGGCAATGTGGCTTAAGTATTGAGCAGTTAGCCGAACTGGGACTCAAATTAGGTGCCGATGTTCCAGTTTTTGTCCATGGTCGGAATGCCTGGGCGGAAGGTATTGGTGAACACTTAACATTCATAGACTTAGATCAAAAACAATACATTGTGTTAAAACCTGATTGTTTTATCAGCACTCAATTGCTTTTTTCACAAAAAACGTTGACAAGAGACACGAAGCCTACTAAATTTTGCGCCTATCAGTTAAAGCCATTTAACTTTGGAAATAACTTTGAGCCTTTGGCAAAAAGCCTATATCCTGAGGTAAATGAAGCGATGCAGTATTTAGACCAGTTCGGTGTTGCAAAACTTACAGGTACAGGTGCTTGTGTTTTTACTGAAGTAACCGCTGACATGAATATTGATGAGATTTTAGCTCATTTGCCTTGTAAAGCTTACTTGGTCAATAGTTTAAATGAATCACCATTACGTCATTTCAAGGTTATATGATAGGGGCGTCGCCAAGTGGTAAGGCACCGGGTTTTGATCTCGGCATCCGTTGGTTCGAATCCAGCCGCCCCTGCCATCATATTCATCTGTAGATTACTGTATTAGGGGCGTCGCCAAGTGGTAAGGCACCGGGTTTTGATCTCGGCATCCGTTGGTTCGAATCCAGCCGCCCCTGCCATTTAAACTTATGGTTTAAATCACAATACAGCAATCAAATTTAGGGGCGTCGCCAAGTGGTAAGGCACCGGGTTTTGATCTCGGCATCCGTTGGTTCGAATCCAGCCGCCCCTGCCATTTTCTCAAAAAAGACAGAACAGAATTTGCATGTTCATTTGTTAATTCACCTTGACACAGAACCGCAAAAATATTAAAGTTCTGCCGCATTAGGGGCGTCGCCAAGTGGTAAGGCACCGGGTTTTGATCTCGGCATCCGTTGGTTCGAATCCAGCCGCCCCTGCCATCTATTTTCAAACATTCCAACCGCCAAGGGTGCTTCATGCCCAATCTTGTCGTTTTTAGTGGAACTGCACATCCACAATTCGCCCAAAAAGTCGTAAGCCATCTGCACATCCCTTTAGGTGCAGCATCTGTAGGTCAATTTTCTGACGGTGAAATCGCTGTCGAAATTACTGAAAATGTTCGTGGTAAAGACGTATTCCTAGTACAGCCTACTTGCGCCCCAACGAATGACAACCTGATGGAAGTCCTTGTTATGGCTGATGCTTTGCGTCGTGCAAGTGCAGGTCGTATTACTGCTGTCATCCCTTACTTCGGATATGCTCGTCAAGACCGTCGTCCTCGTTCAAGCCGTGTGCCAATCACC
Source organism: Acinetobacter uliginosus (assembly GCF_044130295.1). NCBI lineage: Bacteria > Pseudomonadati > Pseudomonadota > Gammaproteobacteria > Moraxellales > Moraxellaceae > Acinetobacter > Acinetobacter uliginosus. Next base: position 48,705 of record NZ_JBIQOC010000006.1, read on the forward strand.
GCAAAAGTTGTCGCAGACATGCTGACAACTGTTGGTATTGACCGCGTAGTAATGATCGACCTTCATGCTGACCAGATTCAAGGTTTCTTCGATATCCCTGTAGACAACATCTACGGTACTCCTGCATTACTTGCTGATCTTCGTCAACAGCAACACCATAACCTAATGGTTGTTTCTCCAGACGTTGGTGGTGTAGTTCGTGCACGTGCTGTAGCGAAACAAATGGGTGATATCGATCTTGCAATCATCGATAAACGTCGTCAAAAAGCCAATGAATCACAAGTGATGCATTTGATTGGTGATGTAAAAGATCGTGACTGCGTCATCGTGGATGACATGGTGGATACAGCAGGTACTTTATGTAAAGCTGCTGATGCACTGAAACAGTTTGGTGCGCGCCGTGTAGTTGCCTATGCAACTCACCCAGTACTTTCTGGTAAAGCAATTGAGAACTTGAAAAACTCTGTAATCGACGAGCTCGTTGTTACGGATACCATTCCTCTTTCTCAAGAAGCTCAAGAACTTGGTAAGATTCGCCAAGTTTCAGTCGCCAGCATGGTTGCTGAAACAATTCGTCGTATTAACAACGAAGAATCTATTAGCGCAATGTTTGATTCTTATCTATAATATAGCGCTAAATTTTCAAAACCCTGCCTTTAGCAGGGTTTTCTATCGCTGAGCTGGTCGAAAACTCAGCTTAATTAAACTTAAATTAGGAATGTCTATCATGGCAAACTTCGTATTAAACGCAGCAGCACGTGAAGAAGCAGTACAAGGGAAAGGTTCGAGCCGCCGCCTTCGTCTTCAAAGCAAAGTACCAGCAATCATCTACGGTGGTGCTGCTGAACCTGTAGCGGTTACTTTAGAACTTCGTGAACTTGTTAAAGCACTTGAAGACAACGCTTTCTTTGAAGAAGTTGTTGAAATCAAAGTTGGTGACAAAGTTGAAAGCGTTAAAATCCAAGCTTTACAACGTCACCCAGCTAAAAACACTCCAATGCACGCTGACTTTAAACGCGCATAAGTGTTAACGGTGTAAATTAGTGTCAAAACTTTCGCTAATTGTTGGTTTGGGCAATCCTGGTAAGGAATATGCCCAAACCCGCCATAATGCAGGCTTCTGGTTCGTTGAACGCCTTGCAGAACAATATGGCATCTCTCTCAAAGCCGATCCTAAATTCCACGGAATCAGTGGTCGAGGTAACATCGAAGGTCAAGACGTTCGTCTGCTGTTACCCACAACCTTTATGAATGCCTCTGGCAAAAGCGTTGTACCCTTCGCCAAATTCTATCAAGTTGCTCCTGAAGCCATGCTCATCGCACATGACGAACTGGATATGAATCCCGGTGTCATTCGCCTGAAAACAGGTGGTGGTCATGGTGGGCATAACGGTTTACGTGATATCGTTCCGCATACAGGTCCCAATTTCCATCGCTTACGTATCGGTATCGGTCACCCAGGTTCCAAAGAACGCGTATCGGGTCATGTCCTGAGCAAAGCTCCAAGCAGCGAACAAGGTTTAATGGATGATGCCATTGCACATGCTTTATCTCGCATTAAATTGCTGGTAAACGGTGACATTCAGACAGCCATGAATCAAATTAACGCGTATAAACCGAACTGATCATTCTACAAATAATTGAATTTTCCTTCTTGCCATGTTGCTTTTTTCGGAGCAAAATGCGCTTTCTGCGGATTACTGATCCAGTAAGAAGTGATTTGATTTAACTAAGATAAAATCTTAGGTCGACTAAGGAGACGCTAGCCATGCTTTCTCGTTTATTAAAAGCTAAAATCCACCGTTGTGTCGTGACACAAGCAGAATTACATTATGAAGGTTCTTGTGCAATTGACGGCGTGTTAATGGATTTAGCCGGTATCCGTGAATATGAAGAAATTCATATGTGGAACGTGACTAATGGTAAGCGTTTTACCACTTATGCCATCCGTGGTGAAGAAAATTCTGGCATTATTTCAGTCAATGGTGGTGCTGCCCTGCAGGCTGATGTGGGCGATTTAATGATTATCGCCACATTTGGCGATTTCACCGAAGCTGAAGCGAATGCCCATAAACCTCGTCTGGTATATGCCAATCCGGACAATACAGTGAACCATACCGCCAACTGTATTCCTGTACAGGTTGCCTAAACTGATCAGTTCAGATCAAAACATTCAAAAAGCTCGCTTCTGCGGGCTTTTTTATACCCTACATATTCATAATTATAAGCTTATTCTAAAGTTATTCTTGGTTTGACTATGGATATGACTGATTCATCTATAGAAATTTGTACCCACTGTTAAAAACAGGACTATACTTATGACACATCGCTTCAGGGCGGGGTGCAATTCCCCACCGGTGGTAAATTAAAACTACATTCTTGTAGGATTTAATCAGCCCACGAGCCTGTAAACTGGTTAAAGTTTACTCGCAGATTTGGTGAAAAACCAAAGCCGACGGTATAGTCCGGATGAAAGAAGACGACGTAACCGATATTGATATGTGATATATCGCTGCGACCCCATTTCTGCATCAGTCCTGAAATGTTCAACCGTATGTTTATTTTACGAGAGCGTTTCAATGTCTAGTTTGATTCAACCCGAAATTTTCTTTTCTGCCCTTCCTCCTGCTAAACAACGCATCCAGAAAGCTTTAGAAGATATCCGCCAAGGCAAACCCGTTTTAGTCATGGATGACTTTGACCGTGAAAATGAAGCCGACCTGATCGTGGCTGCAGAAACCTTAACTGTAGACACTATGGCCCGTATGATTCGCGATGGCTCAGGCATTGTCTGTCTTTGTTTGACTGATGAACTCGCTAACCATCTGGAACTTCCCCCAATGGTGACAGATAACTCCAGCCATTTTAAAACAGCTTTTACCGTGACCATTGAAGCAGCAGAAGGTGTCACTACAGGCGTTTCGGCAAAAGACCGTACCACCACAGTAAAAGCGGCAATTAAAGATGGTGCTGTGGCAAGTGATCTCAACCGACCAGGTCATGTCTTCCCTTTACGCGCGCGCGAAGGTGGGGTACTGACGCGTCGTGGCCATACTGAAGGCACCATTGATCTGGCACGTTTGGCTGGCTTGAAACCCGCTGGTGTATTATGTGAACTGACCAATCCTGACGGTACGATGGCATCTGGTATTCAGGTTCTGTCTTATGCACAGACTCATCATTTAACCGTGATTACCATTGAAGAAATTGTACAGTACCGTTTGCAGCATAATCTTTAAACGAGACAACAAAACTTGCCACAAAAAAATTAAAATCATCAGGCTTCCTGATTAAGCCTGATGATTTTTTAATGCAAAATGATTTCAGTGCACACGAGAATAAGAAATTTTTTTATAAATTTTAAGTTAAAAAAGAGGATTTAATCCTCTTCTTCCAGACTTTGCAACAAATGCATACTGATGCCATCAGCGCGTAAAAAGGCCAAATCATAACTGGCTGTGGCAAGTGCCAATACTCGTCGCTCAAATTCATCCCACAAAGGACGAACATCTTTATAGTGAATACCTAACCCACTATCATCAGTAAAATGACGATTTTTCTCACATAATTTTAATGCATGGTATAGCTTGCGCCCTTTGCTCGCATCCGGACGCAACCGCACATGCTTGGATAAAACAAAACCTTCAACATGGGTGATATCCGCCATAGGCAACATTGGAATCAAAATCTGATCAAGTTGCGAATCTAATCGACGCCAAATGGCTGTATGCTGCTCTGCTGTATAGGTATTCCATTTAATCACTTCATGATTAAAACGACGGCACCCCCGACAGACCGAATCACCAAACACCGTAGAGCAACGCCCTGCACATGGGGTCAAAGAAGCAATTCGACGATCAGTATTCAAAATAAACTCCGAAATTCAACAATGTTCACATCTGGAAAATTCAGACCGCTTTTCTGATTTGATAAACCATCAGCACAGGCATCATACATCCCCCAACAGCAAATGAAAAACCATATTTCATACTAGGTTTTATCGCTAATTGCGCCAATTCACGTTAGAATATGCGGCTTAAATTTTGTCTTACCTTAATACATTTGGAGTTTTCCATGAACGCTACTGTAGAACAGCTTGCACCTGTAGAACAGCAAGCGACCACTGACTGGGTTGTTGCGGCACTATATCAATTTAAAGAAGTTCAAAATCCTGCCGATCTGCAGCAACGTCTTCTTGATTTGGTAAAAACCATCAATCTTTGTGGAACTCTTATTGTTGCAGGAGAAGGCATTAACGGTACTGTAGCAGGTGACCGTGCAGCAATTGATACCATCCACCAGTTTCTTCTGGATGAAGGTTTTAACGCAATGGAATATAAAGAGTCACACAGCTCTGACAAGCCATTCCGTAAAATGAAAATTAAACTAAAAAAAGAAATTGTGACTTTAGGCGTTGAAGTCAAACCGCGCGATTTAGTCGGTCACTATCTTGATCCAAAAGAATGGAATGAACTGATTGCACGTGATGACGTGATCTTGATTGATACCCGTAACGACTATGAATATAAAGCCGGTACATTTAAAGGCGCAATTGATCCTAAAACTGAAACCTTCCGTGAATTCCCGGAATATGTAAAAAAACAGCTGGAACAGCATAAAGACAAGAAAATTGCCATGTTCTGTACGGGTGGTATTCGCTGTGAAAAATCAACATCATTATTGCTGCAAGAAGGCTTTAATGAGGTCTATCATTTGAAAGGCGGTATTTTAAAATACCTGGAAGAAACTCCTGCTGATGAAAGTATGTGGGAAGGTGAATGTTTCGTGTTTGATGGCCGTACAGCTGTTACTCATGGTGTAGAAGAAGGCCAGAACACCAAGTGTCATGCTTGTGGCTGGCCTTTGCTTCCTGGAGAAGTAGAACTTCCAAGCTATGAACATGGCGTATCATGTAAATACTGCATCGACAAAACCAGCGAGAAGCAAAAAGCCGGTTTCCGTATGCGTCAGTCACAAATTGCAGCTGCCAAGCGTAAACGCCTGTAATTAATCTCCCTCAAAAAAGCCCTCACTCGAGGGCTTTTTATTTACCTAAAATTAACAATAAATAAAAAAATATCACCAATTTTCACCATTAATGTATATCAAGTCACAAATAATATGGTAATCTGGGATAAAAATTATAATAAATCTATAACCCATTAATTTTTAACGTGAAATATTTAATATATAACATTAAAAAGTAACGTGAAAAAGGAGTTAAATTATGTCAAGAGCAATTAGTCGTTCCGCCAATTATACTCGACGCTTTTACCTTGCACGCGAAAGAAATCTACAAAAAGTCAAACACATTAAACAAACTCTAGAGCAGGAATCCCATCTTTTTATTGTGATGATGGGTGCTATTATTGGCAGCATTTTTTCCATATTTATTGCATATCACCTTACACCTAATTTTATAGAATATGCCTTGCTCGGTGTAATTCCATTTGCACTTGCCTATAGTTTGAGAAAAGTTTATATCCATACTCTGATTCATAGCCAGGAATAATCCAGACTGATTACCTGGCTACACTTTACCCTAAATCTAATAAACTTTAGGATGGTGTAAATATCACGATTATTTTTATCACTTTATGAATCTGACAGAATGGATTATCTCCATCATGGAACAATTGGGCTATCTCGGTATTGCCCTACTGATGTTTCTTGACAACGTATTCCCGCCTATTCCTTCTGAAATCATCATGCCCTCGGCTGGCTATTCTGCATCACAAGGCCAGCTGACTTTATTTGGCGTCATCATTGCCGGTTGTTTCGGTTCATTGCTTGCAGCTGCTTTACTGTATTGGATTGGCTATAAGTTTAACCATGACAGTATTTTCCGTTTCGTTGACCGTTATGGCAGATATATGTTTATCAAATCTAGTGATGTTAAAAAGTCTCTGGACTGGTTTGAGCATTATGGACATCGCATCGTATTCTTTGGTCGTATGATTCCGGCAGTTCGCTCGCTGATTAGTATTCCCGCTGGCATGAGCCACATGCCTTTTTGGAAGTTTATGTTTTACAGTGGCTTAGGGACTATCATCTGGACTACATTTCTGGCTTGTGTCGGTTTTTACTTTGGTGAAAACCAACAGCTCATGCAGCAAATATTTAGCCAAGTCAGCCATGGTATTATCCTCATTATCCTGGTGATTATCGCCATCCTCCTATACCGTAGACAACTACGCAAAATGAAGAACTAATTGATTTTATCAGGGGCTTAAATGCAACAATATCTAAAAAGTTTTGCTATCGATTATGGCGTGGTTTTAATTCTCAGCGTTTTGTTTTTATTGTTTGTTACCAATCTTGGCTTGATGCTCTTCGTCGCTATTTTTTTGGTTACCATGATTCGTCATGTGGTTAAATTCCTGCAAAAAGAACAACGCTTGCCGACTGTACAAGAACGCAATATCTTGGTCTGGGGAAATACTGCGATTGCCATTACTTTGGAGTGTTTTATTATATTCTTTTTGGTCATGATGAACCCGAATGCAGAACAAATTATTCAATCTGCTGAAAAAATGGGTTTAGCAGGTTATGCCGTATTTATGTTGCTCATCGTTGCAATACATTTTGCTTTATTCTTTATTGCCTATCAGTGGATGAGTCCGCTCTTCTTGAAATTAAAATCCAGAAAATAGCCAATTGAACAATTAAAAAAGCACCTTATGGTGCTTTTTTATTAACAAATTAATCTGAGCTAAATATATACATAAGCTGCGATTAGAACAGCACAAGATGTCACATCACGCTGGTGTGTGATCTATGCGCGGCGATTATAGCAGCGCAAGGCGTACCATCATGCTGGCGTATGGTACATCAAATATAATTCATTTAAATTATCCGGAATTTCTTCAGCAATTTCATCCATCAACTGGCCATTGCGACGGAAAGATTCCATTTGCGGATCTTCTTCATCCACACCACTAAAGACCATCATTGGCAAAGTTAAATCAACTAATTGTTCTTCATGTTCAGGAGTGAACCAGGCATCTTCGTTTAAGAACATGGCATCGACAAAGCCGACACTCCAGTCACCTAAACTTGAATCCACTTCTGCTTCTTCAATTTCAAAAGGAAACTCGATTCCTTCTTCATTCGCCAGGCTTTGACGAATTGATTCTAACCAGGCTTTTACTTGAGCAATGATTTCAGCAGGCACTTTCTTATGATTGTTATCAAAAAGTTCGTCCAGCCATTTATCGAATTTCGGACCAACCGCAATTGCACATAAAAAGCCATGAGTAGCCGGAAAATCTAGACCATATTCATTCTGGTCGCCATCTAGATATTCGCTCAAAAGGTCTAAATCTAAAGCACTCATTTAAAATCCAGGTTTGTAAAATAACTGCGACATAGCATAGCATTTTAGCCTGCTATGCAGAATCCTATTTTAGTCTTCTTCATCATCAAAATCGTCGTCATCATCCAGATCATAATCAAAATCTTTCAGCTCACGCTCTAAACGACGCTGTGCAAGAAGGTCATCAATCAGACGACGTTTTTCTAACGACTCTTTAGCACTAATTTTGCTTGATACTTCATCAAAACTAACATCATCATCACTGTAGCTATCATCTAGTTCAAAATCTGTAGAAGACACTAAAACTACCTCAAGGTGAAAAAAGTGAATGGGTCTAGGCGCTATTTATCCTGCTTACGCACTCTTGTCAAGTATTTTTATTTTTTTCTCCCGCAAACCGGGTTTAATCTTGTTTTTCTCCCTAAAAATTGTGTATTTATTAGTTCCTGGAATTTCCAGCATGGACCAATAAAAACTCAACATAATTTGAGTGATCCACCCTATGGACTTGAAAAAAAAAGTTTCAGCCCAATATTGAAAACAGCTGTTAAATCAAATTTATATTTTTAAATGAAACTTGAGCAATCAATATTCAAAACAATTTTAAGCAAATTGTGCTATCATGCACGGTTTTTCACTGCCACAGATTCAACGAAGAGTAAGCAAAGATGAGCGATATGACTTCCCCTACTTCGCAAGTAGCGGCTCTGATTAGCCGAGGCAAAGAGCAAGGTTACTTAACTTACGCTGAGGTTAACGATCATCTCCCAGACTCGATCACGGAAAGCGAACAGATTGAAGACATCATTCAGATGCTTCAGGATGTCGGTATTCCTGTTCATGAACGTGCGCCTGAATCTGATGACACCATGTTCGATGGCACTAGTGCAGAAGCGACCGATGAAGTTGCCGAAGAAGAAGCGGCAGCCGTACTTGCTTCTGTTGAAAACGAACCTGGTCGCACCACAGATCCCGTACGTATGTACATGCGTGAAATGGGAACGGTTGAACTCTTAACACGTGAAGGCGAAATTAGCATTGCTAAACGCATTGAAGAAGGTATCCGTGACGTTCTGCACTCGATTGCCTACTGGCCAAATGCCGTTGAAGTTGTATTAAAAGAATATAACGATGTTACTGAAGGTGAACGTCGTCTTGCTGATATTTTATCGGGCTATTTAGACCCGGAATCTGATGAAGAAATCCCAGAAGTTTTAGAAGATGAAGCGGATATCGATGAGGATGAAGAATCAACATCTAAATCGACCAAAGATGTAAAACTGGACGATGACGAAGAAGAAGAAGCTGAAACTGAGGATGATTCTGAAGGTGAATCCGGTCCTGATCCAGAAATTGCACGTGTGCGTTTTGCTGAACTGGAAGAAGCCTGGAAAGTAACCAAAGCGACCATTGAAAAATACGGTCGTAACAGCAAACAGGCAGATGAAGCGCTTCAAGCACTGGCAACCGTGTTTATGATGTTCAAATTCACTCCGCGTCTATTTGACATCATTTCTGAAATGATTCGTGGCACCCATGAACAGATCCGCACGTCTGAACGTGAAGTAATGCGTTATGCAGTCCGCCGTGGCCGTATGGACCGTACTCAATTCCGTACGTCTTTCCCGGGGCAGGAATCAAATCCAGCCTGGTTAGATGAGCAAATTGCCAAAGCGCCAGCTGAACAAAAAACTTATTTAGAAAAAGTACGTCCCGATGTACTGGCATTCCAGCAAAAAATTGCCGACATCGAAAAAGAATTGGGTTTGAATGTTAAGGAAATCAAAGATATTTCTAAACGTATGGCAGTAGGTGAAGCAAAAGCCCGTCGTGCGAAAAAGGAAATGGTCGAAGCCAACTTGCGTCTGGTAATTTCAATTGCGAAAAAATATACCAACCGTGGTTTACAATTCCTTGACCTGATTCAAGAAGGGAACATCGGCTTGATGAAAGCGGTAGACAAGTTTGAATACCGTCGCGGTTATAAATTCTCGACTTATGCCACCTGGTGGATTCGTCAGGCAATTACCCGTTCGATTGCCGATCAGGCACGTACCATTCGTATCCCGGTACACATGATTGAAACCATCAACAAGATCAACCGTGTATCTCGTCAATTACTTCAGGAAATGGGCCGTGAACCAACCCCGGAAGAATTGGGCGAACGTCTGGAAATGGATGAAGTTAAAGTCCGTAAAGTACTTAAAATTGCCAAAGAGCCGATTTCCATGGAAACGCCAATTGGTGATGATGAAGATTCACATTTGGGTGACTTCATTGAAGATGGCAACATCACTTCTCCAATTGATGCGGCAACTTCAGAAGGCCTGAAAGAAGCAACCCGTGAAGTACTGGAAAACCTGACTGAACGTGAAGCGAAAGTCTTGAAAATGCGTTTTGGTATCGACATGCCGACTGACCACACTCTGGAAGAAGTCGGTAAACAGTTTGACGTTACCCGTGAACGTATCCGTCAGATTGAAGCCAAAGCACTACGCAAATTACGTCATCCTTCCCGTTCTGAACACTTACGTTCATTCCTGGAAAATGACTAAGACATAGTGATACGGATGGGGATTGAAAAATTATCCAACACCCCCATCTAGTATTCAGCAACACATAACGCCTGCCTCTATGCAGGCGTTTGATATATAAGTGGGACTACTATGACCATGTTAGACCGTACACCATCTCGCGAACTTCAGGAACATCTATGGGTTTTCCCTATGGATTATCCGATCAAACTGATTGGTGAAGCCTGTGAAGAATTACATATTGCTGTTGTAGATATTTTGGTAAAACATTTTCCGGAATTTGATGGTAACAGCATCAAGGTACAACCTTCACGTACTGGAAAATATCACTCTTTAACTGCCCAAATCGTTTTTGTCGAACTGGAACAGGTACATGCTTTATATGCTGACTTGGCAGCCTGCCCATTGATTAAAACTGCACTTTAAGAGCAAAAAACACGCGTCATGCGTGTTTTTTTATTTATAAGCCAATAAAAATATTATCAATACTACGAAAAACTCTAAATCGTGCAGTGATCATCCCCTATCTTGGCATGATTTCATTATAATCCTTGCATCCTGTTGAAAATTTTTAAGGACGCACTTCACATGACTGATGCTGTTCTAAAACCCAAACTGATTATTCGTCAATTTAACCAGCTCACACCTTATCTCGACCGTTTTCAGGATATGAAACAGCTGACTGAAAACCGCAATGAGAATACGCCAGATGAACTGTGGATTTTGCAGCATCATGATGTGCTGACCCAAGGTCAAGCTGGCAAACCGGAACATATTCTGATACCCAGCAATATTCCGGTGGTACAAACGGATCGCGGTGGACAAGTCACCTGGCATGGCCCAGGCCAACTGGTAGCCTACTTTATGTTTGACCTAAACCGCTTGGGCTGGAATGTACGCACGCTGGTATCTTATGCTGAAAATTTAATGATTGGACTGCTGAACAAATATGGCATTGAAGCCTATGCCAAACCGGATGCGCCGGGCGTTTATGTCAATGAGCGCAAGATTGGTTCGCTGGGTTTTAAAATCCGCAAAGGACGCAGCTATCACGGACTGGCTCTAAATATTGATTGTGACCTGTCTGGTTTCCACACCATTAACCCCTGTGGTTATGCTGGCCTGGAGATGGTACGCATTCAGGATTTAGTTCAAGATTATCCAAAATTCGAGAACTTATGCTTCGATATCATTGAAACTTTAAACAACAGCGGTTACTTTAGTGAAGTTCAAATCATGCAACAATAATTTTGCTTTTGACATAAAAATAAATTAGAGTATTTACTCTAAACTAATAAAATATTCTTTAGATAAGGGATACACAAGTGATTTCAACCAAATCCGTTAAGCCCGCTTTACAACTGACCTATGTCAAACTCATGATGGATGTGATTGGCAGAGGTCTGGTAATGGCGAGTCAAGTCGACGCCGAAGTCAAACAGGAAGTTGCAAAATTCCCGGTGGGTTTCGTTCTATCAATGAAAGTATTTCCCCATGGCCCGGCTTTTATTGCAAAAGTCACGCAAGACCATCAATTACAATTACTGCAATCTGTAGACAGCAAACCTGACCTCACCATTACTTTTAAGCACTTAAGCCATGCCTTTTTAGTATTTTCCTTTCAGGAAAGTACCGCACAGGCCTTTGCCCATGACCGTATGATAGCCGATGGAGATATTGCATTTGCCATTCGTCTGGTCCGCTGCTTAAACAAAATGGAAGCGCTTATTTTACCTAAACTCCTTGCGGAGCTTGCTGTAAAACAATATCCGACCGAATTAAGCCTAAAAGAAAAACTGACTGGAGCTGCAAATATTTATTTGAAAGTAGCTCAATCCTATTTTAAACGGAGTGCATAACATGGCTAAGCCTTATTACGAATTTTTCTGTCCGGTCAAAGTCATTGCAGGTCATGCTGCCTTAGAACATATTCCGTTTGAACTTGCTACTTTAGGTGCCAAACGTCCTCTGATCATTACTGACAAAGGTGTACGCAGCAACAATCTGCTTGCACCAATTGAAGCAGCTTTTGAATCTACCGATGCAGTCATTGGTTATATTTTTGATGATGTTCCACCTGATTCAAGCGTACAAACCGTCCGAAATGCAGCGAAAGCTTATCGTGATAATGGTTGTGATGCGATTATTGCTGTCGGTGGCGGTTCAGTGATTGATACTTCCAAGGCAACCAATATTCTGGTGACCGAAGGTGGCGATGACCTGCTTAAATATTCAGGTGCACATAACCTGCCAAAACCGTTAAAACCATTTTTTGTGATTCCTACCACATCGGGTACGGGTTCAGAAGTGACCATGGTGGCTGTGGTATCCGATCTTGAAAAAAATGTCAAAATGCCCTTTGCATCCTATTATCTGATGCCGCATGCGGCAATTCTGGATCCGCGCATGACCCAGACTTTGCCACCACATTTAACTGCCATGACAGCCATGGATGCACTAACCCATGCAGTTGAAGCCTATACTTGCATGGCTGCCAATCCGATCAGTGATGCTTATGCGACAGCTGCCATCAAAAAAGTGAGCAACAGCCTGTTCAATGTGTTAGATAATCCAGCTGATGAGTTTGGCCGTCTGGAACTGGCACAAGCGTCCACCATGGCCGGAATTGCGTTCTCCAACTCCATGGTAGGCCTGGTGCATTCCCTTGGACATGCTTTAGGTGCAGTTGCACATTTGCCACATGGCCTGTGCATGAACCTGTTCCTGCCTTATGTGCTTGAGTACAATAAAGAGGTGAATGGCGACAAGCTTGCAGAATTATTGCTACCTTTAGCAGGTCCAGACATTTATGCGCAAACCCCTGCCCATTTACGTGCCGATAAAACCATTGCTACGATTCTGACCATGCGTGATCGCTTGTATGCACTGACGAAATTGCCACGTACTTTACGTGAAACCGACAAGATTTCAGAAGCACAATTGGATGAAGTCGCAGACAAAGCATTAAATGATGGTTCCATTATTTACAATCCGAAAGAAGCCACCTTGAATGATTTAAAAGCGATTTTAGAAAAAGCTTGGTAAACATTGAAAATTAAGCGAATATAGCTAAAAATTAGCCTGATGTTTTTTTAAGCATCAGGCTTTTACTTTATAGAAAATTAAAGTTAGTTTTTTATATCAAGTGGCATATTTTCTGCATTAAAAACTCACAAAGATATTGGCAAAACGTACCAAACTAGAGTAGATTGGCGCACTTTTGTTTTATTCATTTAGGGGGGATCGTTCGTCTCAAACGATCCTTGTAAACATGACTGATCCTTGATCAACGATAAGAGGATAACGCCGTTGACAACTATCTCTGGGACTCAATCGACAGCTAAACTGCAAAAAACGCTTGGACTCTGGCACATCATTATTATTGGTTTAGCTTATATTCAGCCAATGACATTATTTGATACCTTCGGTCTGGTTGCTGAAGAAAGCCATTACCACGTGCCAACTTCGTACATTATTGCCCTGATTGCAATACTATTTACATCTATTAGTTATGGACACATGATCCGTCGTTATCCATCATCAGGGTCGGCATATACTTATGCACAAAAATCGATTCACCCTAATGTCGGTTTTATGGTGGGCTGGTCATCATGGCTGGATTATCTACTGTCACCCATGGTCAACATCATTTTGGCAGTCATTTATCTGGAAGCCCTATTCCCTGAGGTTAACCATTGGGTTTGGGTTGTTGCACTGACCGCATTTATGACTGGCGTAAACTTGCGTGGTGCCAGATTTGTTGCCAACTTCAACGGCTTGATTGTATTGATTCAGCTGGCTGTCATCGCATACTTCACCTGGATGGTTTACTCTCTACTCGCAGGTGGGATCAATGCCGATGGTACATTAGCGAATGCCAAATACCAGTTATGGAGTCTGGAACCGTTCTGGAATGAAATGACGGCTTTGGGTCCGTTAATTACCGGTGCAACATTGCTTTGTTTCTCTTTTACTGGTTTTGACTCACTCAGCTCACTGGCAGAAGAAACCAAAGAGACTGAAAAGACTCTACCTAAAGCGATTTTCCTTACGGCACTCATCGCAGGTATTATCTTCATTATCAGTACCTATTTCATGCAAATTTACTTCCCGAACGATCCAAAGACATATTTTGAAGATGTTGCTGCAACTCAGCCGGACATTCTTCAAGCCGTTGGGGGAGTAGCGTTCAAAACTGTGGTGCTTTACTTTGCAATCGTTACGGTAATGGCATCCGGTATTTCTGCACATGCAGGTGTTTCACGCTTAATGTATGTGATGGGTCGTGATGGCGTGATCAATAAGAAAATTTTTGGTCATATTAGCCCAAAAAGCTACACACCTGTTTACAACATCCTGATTGTTGGTGGCGTGGCCTTAACTGCTGGTTTCATGGACTTAGACATCGTGATTTCAATGATCAGTTTTGGTGCCCTCACTGCCTTTACCTTTGTAAATCTGTCTGTTATTTCACGTTATGCCTTACGAGATGGTCGCACCAAAAGCATCAAAGACATTCTCAGCTTTGTGGTCATTCCTTTACTTGGCTTCCTGAGCATTTTTGCGATGTGGCTAGAGATTGAAGATACCGCATTAAAATTTGGTTTATGGTGGGCAATGTTCGGTATTTTGTATCTGGGTTATAAAACCAAAGGCTTCAAACACCCCGCTCCGCAGCACAACGAGTTTGATGATACGCATTAATGCTTTGACTTCATGCAAAAAAAAGACGCTCAATGCGTCTTTTTTTATGATCTGAAATTAAACCAGTTCTTTAAAACCTTGCTGACGCCATGCTTCATACAGAATAACTGCTGTAGCATTAGACAAATTTAAACTACGTGAATTAGCAGCCATGGGTAAACGAATCCAGTGTTTTTCCGGAAACATCATACGCACATTTTCAGGCAGACCACGTGTTTCCGGTCCCATCAACAACGCCACCGGGCGGTTTAAATTTGAGGTATGCGGAGTTTCAGAACCTTTGGTGGTTAAGGGATAGATGGCATCATTCTCAATTCCCTGTTCTTTTAAATGCGCTATACATTCTGCAAAGTTTTCCCACACTTTCATATGCGCCCATTCATGATAGTCCAGACCTGCACGTCTCAGCTTTTTATCATCCAGCTCAAAACCCAGCGGTTTTACCAGATGCAACTGCGCACCGGTATTGGCACATAAACGAATGATATTCCCTGTATTTGCAGGAATTTCAGGCTCGTATAAAACAACGTGGATCACAGGATTTCTCTACTCTTTCAATGTAACAAGACTCGAATTAGCCTTGCCACTGTAATTGTTCGCGCAATTTTACCACTTCCCCAATAATGGTCAGGGTTGGCGCTTGAATTTGATGTTCTGACACTTTTGAAGCAATATCGGCCAAGGTTCCAACCACCACTTTCTGGTCAGGGGTAGTCCCTTTGGAAATGAGTGCAACCGGCATGTCTGGACGTTGGCCATGGGCAATCAGCTGGGCACAGATTTTTTCCAGACCTACCAACCCCATATACAATACCAAGGTCTGATTTTCATACACCAGCTCACTCCAAGGTAACTCTGGTGAACCTTCTTTTAAATGTCCAGTCAGGAAGCGCACACTTTGTGCATAGTCACGATGGGTTAAAGGAATACCGGCATAGGCTGAACAACCTGAAGCCGCGGTAATCCCTGGAACCACCTGAAAAGCCACACCTGCAGCAAACAGTTCCTGAATCTCTTCACCACCACGACCAAAAATAAATGGATCACCGCCTTTTAAACGGCAGACACGTTTACCTTTTGCAGCATATTCCACCAAGAGTGCATTAATGCCTTCTTGCGGCACACTATGATTGGAGCGGGCTTTACCCACATAAACCTTTTCCGCATCACGGCGGCACAAGTCCATAATTGCAGGTGACACTAAACGATCGTAAATAACCACATCTGCCTGCTGCATCAAACGCAGTGCTTTTAAGGTCAACAGTTCAGGATCACCCGGTCCTGCGCCCACCAGATAGACTTCACCTTTTGGCGCTTTCCATTCCATTAAGGCTTGTTCAATTAAACGGTCCGCTTCAGCAATATTGTCATTAAACACCTGTTCTTTGAGTGGACTGGCATACAGGTCTTCCCAAAAAATACGGCGTTCATCTGGATTTTCAATTTTGGCTTTGACTGCAGCACGCCATTTTCCAGAAAACTCTGCCAGCTTGCCCATGCCATGCGGAATACTGGCTTCCAGTTGGGTTCGGATTTGACGGGATAAAACTGGTGATTTGCCATTAGTGGCAATCGAAACCACCAAAGGAGAACGGTCGATAATGGCAGGCACCATAAAACGGCAATGCGGTAGATCATCCACACTATTCACCAGAATTTTTTCAGCTTCGCAAACTTCAAAAACTTGAATATTGGTCGCTTTGTCATTGGTTGCCGCAATCACCAACCGGTAAGGGCGTAATGGAATATCTGGACTAAAAGATGCTTGGACATATTGCCCTTGGCTGGCACGAACAATCTCTAGTAAATCAGTTTCGATTTCAGGCGCAATCACATCAATGACTGCGCCTGCTTTTGCCAAAAGTACGGCCTTACGATAGGCAATGCGCCCACCACCGACAATCAGACAAGGTTGCTGTTGCAACTTTAAAGAGATTGGAAAGATATCCACGAATGACCTCAATATTTTAAATCTGACTGTCTTAAGCAATTTTCATGCACAAAATTGTGCTGTTCATAAATTTATTGATCAATCCGAAGATCAATCAATAAATTCCGCACCGCCCATATATGGACGTAGCACTTCAGGAATTTCAATAGAACCGTCTGCACGCTGGTAGTTTTCCATCACCGCAAGCAAGGTACGGCCAACAGCCAGACCTGAACCGTTCAGGGTATGCACGAATTCGGTTTTCTTCTGGTCGACACGGTAGCGTGCTTTCATACGACGGGCCTGGAAATCGCCCATATTTGAACATGAAGAGATTTCACGGTAGGTATTTTGGCTCGGTACCCAAACTTCAAGGTCATAGGTCTTGGTTGAACCAAAGCCCATATCACCACCACACAGAATAATTTTACGGTATGGCAGACCGAGTGCCTGCAAAATACCTTCAGCATGCCCGGTCAGTTCTTCCAAAGCCTGCATCGAATCTTCAGGTTTTACAATTTGCACCATCTCAACTTTGTCGAACTGGTGTTGACGGATTAACCCACGGGTATCGCGACCATATGAACCTGCTTCGCTGCGGAAACATGGCGTATGTGCGGCATATTTCAATGGCAAACGTTCAGGATCAATAATTTCGTCACGTACAAAGTTAGTGACCGGCACTTCAGCAGTCGGGATCAGGTAATATTCTTTTTCACCCTGCAATTTGAATAAATCTTCTTCAAATTTAGGCAATTGACCTGTACCGCGCAATGAATCTGCATTCACCAGATAAGGCACATAGGCTTCAGTATAACCATTTTTTAGGGTATGGGTATCCAGCATGAATTGGGTTAGCGCACGTTGTAAACGCGCCAATGGGCCTTTCAGAACACTAAAACGTGTACCGGTCAATTTGGTTGCGGTTTCAAACTCCAAACCGCCCATCCATTCCCCTAGGTCAGTATGATCTTTGATTTCAAAATCAAATTGACGCGGTGTGCCCCATTTTAAAATTTCAACGTTGTCGTCTTCATCTTTACCCTCAGGTACAGATTCATGCGGCATGTTGGGAATGCTTAAAGACTTGGTTTCAATTTCAGTTTGCAATTCAGCAAGTGCAACTTCAGCAGCTTTAATTTCATCACCAATGGCAGCCATACGTGACATGATTTCAGATGCATCGCCACCAGATTTTTTAATTTGGCCAACTTGTTTAGCACCCGAATTACGCTCTGCTTGTAAAGCTTCAGTTTTCGATTGAAGCTCTTTACGGCGAGCTTCCAGTGAAGCCCACTCTTCGACATTCAGCTGTACACCACGTTTTGCCAAGGCTAAATTTACAGCCTCAATATTATTTCGGATTAATTTCGGGTCGATCATAGCCAATCTTTTGCAAAGAAAAAAACTGGCTATAGTGTAAGCGCTAAACACTAAAAAAGACAGTGATCGAGCGGACAGCTGTGGCTTATTAAAGCAAATTTACCCGAATTAAGCTTAAATTAGGACGATGGATACTTGGGTAAAGCTGGCAGATATTCAGCTTTAATCAGTTTAGTGAGTGCAGAATAAGGCAAGGTCAGTTCAGTCATGCCTTCTGCATAGGAAGCCAGCTCATACAAGGGATAAACAAAGACAATACCATTGGCACCATAGTAAAAATTATCACTTAATTTCAGTTTTTCTCTATCTATACTGTGCTGTTCCAGCCAGATGCTGTTTGAATCATATAAAGTATTCAATAATTGCTGTTCTGCACCTTTGACCATAATATCTTGCAGTGCCAGACGCTTTTTGTTTTTCAAGTCAAAATTGACAAATTCCTGATGATACATGCCATGCGCAGCACCGGATGAATAGGTATAAGTTTGAATGGCAAAGGTTGCCCGGTCATACTGCTGACTGACAAAACGGATATAGGTCGAGCTTTGACTTAAATTGGGACTCGCTCCTTCGGCAGCATTGATCTTTTCATTGGGCGTGGTAGAAAATGCAATCGGATCGGCTTTTTTCACCCGATCGATAAAATAGTCATCCACCCATTTCAAGTTGCTCTTTACCGTCTGAATCTCATACTGGGTACAACCTTCCGCATCACAGACTTCCGGTTTGCTTAATTTCACAGGAACAACCTTGGCTTGAATTAATGGAATTGTAGAAGAAGCTTCCTGTTTTTCTACCTTAACCTGTTCCTTTTGCGGTGCAGGTCGCTCCTGACAACCTGCCATAACGAGTGCTGCCAAAGAAACCGGAACAGCCCAGAGCCATTGTTGATTCGTGCGTATTTTCATCTTATCTTAACAACCTAGTGCCTTTGATCATGCGGCTTCACTATACAAAGCCAGATCCCTGAATAACATTTAAAATATGTATCTTTAACCCTGTTTAGCTGAATAATGAGGCATTTGTATAAAAAATTGCCTGATTTTAAGATAGCTCAACCCAGTTATCGTGAAAACTCAAGGGCACATGCACACCCAGGATAATTCCTGCCTGAGACTGAAGTGTTAAATCTTACACCTTGAGAATCACTACTTTGGAAGATTCTGTATGGATATGATAGAGATAAGATAACAGATAGCCCTAGCCCTCTGCACATCCGCTGATTTTGAAATATTGTGCATTATGATGTTTAGGTTCGAGCTTGAACATATTCTTGTAGGGTGGTGCTGGGTGAATAAAAATTTCCCTCATTTTTAACAGCATATCCAATAAAAAAGCAGCCACACAGGACTGCTTTTCAATTTATGACGAACTCATAATTAAATATTATAAATCAATATATTATTGATCAATAATATCGGTACCTTTTGGTGGTGTAAAATTGAAGGTTGAAGAAGCAATCGATGGATTCAATTTCACATTATTAAAGCGCACATAGGTGGTTTGCCCCAATGAATCCTGCAAAATCATCAAACTTGGGGCCTTGTTCGCGCCAAAACTAATGGTCAGGCTTTGGAATGCACTGTCTTTCACTTTAGGGTACAAGGTGTAATAGGTCTTGCCTTTATCTGGTTGAGTGACACGATAAGACTTCATAATCTGACTGGTATTCCCCGACAATAATAACGCAGGCGTATTTGCCACCTGTTCATCCAGACTTTGACGGACGGCTTGCTGTAAATCGGGATCATAAATCCATACTGTTTTACCGGAAGTCACAATGGTCTGTTTGGCTGGACTGGTAGTTTCCCAGAAGAACTTGCCAGGACGAGCCACTTTCATCACCCCTTTAAAGGTTTGATTCATGTGTTGTCCGGTCAAGCCTTTTTTCTGCGGGGCTTTACCAGCAGAAGTCGCTTTTGTGGTTTGTTCAAAGTTAGCAGACAATGTGCGAATATTACTTAACTGCTTGACCAGATTGTTGGTTGCTTGCTGCTCCGATGCTGCTACAGGGGCAGCAAAAACAGTTGTACTCATTACCGGTGCAAGCGTTACAGCACCCAAGGTCATCGCACACAGAGTTTTACGAAGCATTTTCATATCATCACCTTTTTTTATTTGCAGTATCGCAATTTGTTCAATGCGTCCATCTTAAACCAATTTTTAATCCTAATAATTGAGAAAATAAGAAGTTTTGTATTGTTATTAATAGCCAATGTAGCCATTTCTACATCATGATGAAGATGGCAACCATTATTTCACCGATTTACAGACATAAAAAAACCCACATCAAATGTGGGTTTTTCGTACCATTAAAACTTATGCAGTTTCAACAGATACATAGCGACGGCCAAATTGACCTTTCACTTCGAATTTGATCACGCCATCAGCGGTAGCAAATAAAGTATGGTCACGGCCCATACCTACGTTTGCACCAGCGTGGAATTCTGTACCACGTTGACGAACGATAATGTTACCCGCAGTCACAGATTGACCACCGTACATTTTAACACCTAGCATTTTAGGGTTCGAGTCACGACCGTTACGTGTCGATCCACCAGCCTTTTTAGTAGCCATGTTTCATAATCCTCGTAATTAGCCTGAAATAGCAGTAATTTTCAACTCGGTAAACCATTGACGGTGACCTTGTTGTTTACGGTAATGTTTACGACGACGCATTTTAACAATACGGATTTTGTCGTGACGACCGTGGCTAACTACTTCAGCAGTTACTGTCGCACCAGCAACAACTGGAGCACCAATTTGAATGCTTTCGCCGTTTACAAGCATTAATACGTCATCAAACGTAATAGTTGTACCAGTTTCAGCTTTCAACAATTCTACTTTAAGGGTTTCACCCTCAACCACACGGTGTTGTTTACCACCGCTTTGGATTACTGCGTACATAATGTACTCCAAACATGCCCGTGTCGTCGTGCCGATAAAGGAATATATCGATCTTAATACGAACGCCACTGGGGGGATATATAAGGGCAAACATATTAAGTGATAATAAATCAAACAACAAGCCATTTAAGCGTTTTTTTGCACTTTGTCCGCAGTTTATTTTATAAACGATCAAAGCGTATTAAAAAATGACCCTTTAGCTATGTATGTAGAGCTGACGTTTTGTCAATGTAATAGATTTTTAAACTCAATTCGCTAGTATAAAAACCCGAGTGCCAGTTCCATCACACATCTGGCTGGATAATAATAATGCGGTTAAATTTAAAACCATTTGCCTAGTCAGGTTTTAAACAACTATATTAATATCTTCGCCTTATATCAGCTATAGTTGTTAAACTATAAATAAGCAATTCAATTTTTAGAGGTTTCTCTTCATATGGCCATCGATTTTAAGCAAGACATTCTCGCTCCTGTTGCTTCAGACTTTGCTGCGATGGACACATTTATCAATGAAGGAATCACTTCAAAAGTTGCCTTGGTGATGGCGGTAAGTAAACACGTGGTTGAAGCAGGCGGCAAACGTATGCGCCCAATCATGTGCCTATTGGCAGCCAAAGCCTGCGGCGCAGAAGATATCGAACGCCAGCGTAAACTGGCAGCGATTATTGAAATGCTGCATACCGCAACGCTGGTCCATGATGATGTAGTGGATGAATCAGGCTTGCGCCGCGGTCGTCCTACAGCCAATGCTACATGGAACAACCAAACTGCGGTTCTGGTCGGTGACTTTCTGATTTCCCGTGCTTTCGATTTACTGGTCGACCTGAATGACATGACCCTGCTAAAGGACTTTTCTACCGGTACCTGTGAAATTGCCGAAGGTGAGGTGTTGCAACTGCAAGCACAGCATCAGCCTGAAACCACCGAAAAGACGTATCTCGACATTATTCATGGTAAAACTTCGCGCCTATTTGAACTGGCCACTGAAGGTGCTGCCATTTTATCGGGCACGCCACAATACCGTGAACCCCTGCGCGTCTTTGCCGGTCACTTTGGCAATGCCTTTCAGATTATTGATGATATTTTAGACTATACTTCCGATGCGGAAACATTAGGTAAAAATATTGGTGATGATTTAATGGAAGGTAAACCGACTTTGCCATTAATCTCTGCCTTGCAAAAAACCACCGATGAAGAACATGAAATTGTTCGTCGTAGTATTGCCACCGGCGGTCTTAACCAGCTGGAACGTGTGATCGAGATTGTGCAAAGCTGTGGTGCTCTGGATTATTGCCGCCAACGTGCCACTGAAGAAACACAATTTGCACTGAACGCATTAGATGCACTTCCTGAAAGTGAATATCGCCAGGCACTGATTAATTTGGCCCAGCTTGCCCTCAACCGGATTCAATAACGGTATTTGAAAAATATAGTTTTACCCCTCGCCTATGCATATAAATTTTAATGATCTATTTTTAAAAATGCAGGAGCAGCTTGAATCCAGTCAGACTGTTCTTGATGATTCACTGCTGATTGAGCTGGTGAACCGGATTCGCCCAGATGACTCCACCAATCTTGACGAAATTAACCATAAATTCCAGGCTTTCATCCAGGCACTGCTGCTTACACCCCACGCTGTTACTACCTTTCAAAATTTTATCTTAAAACTCATTAACCAGTACAAGCAAACTAGTTTATATGCCGATACTGGCATTTTGTCTTTGGATGGTTTCTGGAATCAGCTCGCTCAACGGCTGGGTGCGCATTTTCTTCCCCTGATTAATGATCAAAGCCAGCTGCAAGATTTGGTACGGCGTGTTTTTTATCAGCGTAGTGACAAATACTGGCTGGATAGTCTTGTCGATGCAGACTGGCAAAAACTCTTTGCTTTGATCAATCAGGGTCACAGCAATCAGCAAGACAAGCTTAAAATTAAAAGTGAGCTGATCAAGGCCATTACCGTTTTATCTTACCGGATTAGTGGCATTGGGCTGTATCCGGAATTTATTAACGCCCATCCGGAACTTACCGAATATGAATCGCCGTTCTTGGTACAAAACCGGGAAATCAATGAATTTATCCAGCATTACAAGGCACTGCATCAAAACACCGATCCGATGGCCTTAATTGTTCCTCCAGACGCATCTCAAGCTTTGGTCATGATTGAGCAATGTCGGGATGTGGTATTAAAAATTCGTCGTGCCACCAAAAGAATTGGTGTGAGTTTAAGCCTGACCTATCTGCTGTCATTACTGGAACAATGTCTGGACCGTATTGAACTGTTACTTAATCTGATTATGGATGAAGACCAGCTTCGCTATGAATCTTTAGGCTTGTTGCTGGTCGATATCACCCATGCCATTTATAGCGAGCGCAGTGTCCGGTCACTTTTAGCCGCCAATAGCGAACTGATTGCATTACAGGTCACCGAGAATGCCAGTAAAACCGGTGAACACTATGTAAGTACCGACAAGCAAGGTTTTTGGTCGATGTATAAATCGGCTGCA
Source organism: Acinetobacter uliginosus (assembly GCF_044130295.1). Lineage (NCBI taxonomy): Bacteria > Pseudomonadati > Pseudomonadota > Gammaproteobacteria > Moraxellales > Moraxellaceae > Acinetobacter > Acinetobacter uliginosus. The sequence continues at coordinate 71,985 of NZ_JBIQOC010000006.1, forward strand.
GGTGCCGGTGTCATTATTGCCACCATGGCCAGCTTGAAAATATTGGCTGCGCGAATGGCCATGGCACCCATCATGCAGGCCTTGGTCTTTAGCATGAATTATTCATTCGGGTTTATGCTGATTCATGTCTTGCATTTTACCGTTGCCACCAAACAGCCCGCCATGACTGCCGCAGCACTTGCAGCAACGGTACAACAGACCAAAGGCTCTAAAACCGCACAGATTGCTGAACTTGCCGCACTGATCATTAACATCATCCGCACCCAGTTCATTGCCATTCTAGGTAATATTTCCATTGCCATTCCTACTGCGGCCGTCATCACCCTGCTCTGGCAGTACGGCATGGATGAACCGCTTTTAACTCATGTCAAAGCCACCAAAACCTTACATTCCCTCAATCCATTTACCTCACTGGCCATTCCTCATGCAGCGATTGCCGGGGTGTGTCTATTCTTTTCAGGACTGATTGCCGGCTATTTTGACAACATGGCGGTGTACCGTAAGGTGGGTCCACGTTTACAGGCCCATGCAAACTTAAAACAGTTATTGGGGCAAGAACGCCTGAATAAATTTGCCGCCTATATCGAACGCAATTTAGGCGCATTAGCGGGGAACTTCCTGTTCGGAATCATGCTTGGCAGTATGGGCACCATCGGTTTTATTTTAGGGCTACCTCTGGATATTCGCCACATTGCCTTTGCTTCAGCCAACTTTATTCAGGGTTTGATTTGTATTAATGGCAGCCCTGAAATTGGCTTGATTATTGTGTCATTTTTAGGTGTATTGTTAATTGGTTTGACCAACCTGTTTGTGAGTTTTACTTTAACGATTATTGTCGCGTTACGTGCTCGCCGCGTTCGCTTTGAACAATGGAAGCCATTGGCCAAACTGGTACTCACCCACTTCCTGACTCGCCCCAGTGACTTTTTTTGGCCGCCAAAAACTCCATTAGAAGTAGATGAATTTTCAACACCGCAAAAATCGGCACTCAAGTAATTTGCTATTTTTGTTTTACTTCATGTTAAAAAATCGGTAAAAAGAAAAGCATAATTTACACATACTTGAAATAAAGTGTACTGATGAGTACACTTTAACCATTCATTAGTCATGCTTCAATCGACTAAGATAACAAAGGTTGCTTACATGCCTTATCTGTTGCTTGGTGTAGGATTTTTCTTATTTATTTTCAGCATATTAATGTTGGTTACGCCATTCTTGAATCACTTCGACTGGGTGATGATTGAATGGTTGAGCCAGCATCGTAGCGTGCCACTAAATAGAATATTCATCACACTTTCGACTATAGGCGGTATGCCATTTGTGTTATTTTTAACCACAGTCTGGTGTTTACAGCAGGCATGGTATAAAAAATTTACAAATGTTGTTTTTATTGGCATGGGGCTGATCGGAAGTACTGCCACGGTTTGGCTACTTAAATATGTAATTTCAAGACCTCGCCCACCCGAAATGTATCATCTGGTTGCAAGCTATGGTGCTGCATTTCCCAGTGCGCATAGCCTTTATGCCGCAACTTTGGGTTGTCTTGCAATTTATCTCAGTCAAAAACATCCCCAGCACATACTGGTTTGTATATGTGCTTTTATCTGGCTGTTTGTTATGGGAATTTCCAGGGTTTATCTGGGCGTGCATTTCCCCTCTGATGTCTTGGCGGGTTGGAGCATAAGTTTTATTTGGATCACACTACTTTATCTGCTGTATGCCAAATTAAGTAGAGAAAAAAGAAATTAGTTTTAGAGAAGAATCTAATCGAGGTGGAACAATGATGTCTGCAAAGCTATGGGCACCCGCCCTTACCGCTTGCGCATTAGCAACAAGTATTGCACTTGTTGGTTGTAGCAAAGATCCCAAGGATGCGCAGCAAGCTGCAGCAGCCCAAAAAATGCCACCGGCTGAAGTCGGTGTCATTGTTGCTCAACCCCAAAGCGTAGAGCAATCGGTAGAACTTTCTGGTCGTATGACGGCATTTGAAATTTCTGAAGTCCGTCCACAAACCAGTGGTGTCATTCTTAAACGTCTGTTTACTGAAGGAAGTTATGTCCGTCAAGGACAGGCACTGTATGAAATTGACTCGCGAACCAACCGTGAAACTGTCGCCAGTGCACGTGCTGCGCTCAACCGTCAGCAGGCCAACTTAAACCTATTACGCGTGAAAGAAGGACGTTACCGTCAACTTGTCGGCACCAATGCCATTTCAAAACAAGAATATGATGATATTGCTGCACAAGTAAAACTGGCTGAAGCGGATGTCGCGGCAACCCAGGCCGAACTTAAAAATGCAGAAATCAACCTCGGTTATTCTACCGTTCGTTCACCTATTTCAGGTCAAACCAACCGTTCAAGCGTCACTGTAGGTGCCCTGGTTACCGCAAGCCAGGAAGCACCTTTAGTGACAGTGCAACGCCTGGATCCAATCTATGTTGACATTAACCAGTCGAGTGCCGAGCTGCTGCGTTTACGTCAACAGTTGAGCCAAGGCAATTTGGGTAGCAGCAACAATACTAAAGTGAAGCTTAAGCTTGAAGATGGCAGTTATTACCCAATTGAAGGTCGTCTTGCATTTTCCGATGCCAGTGTGAATCCGGAAACCGGTACGGTAACGCTGCGTGCTGTGTTCCAGAACCCGAACCATTTACTGCTTCCAGGCATGTATGCAACTGCTCAAATCGTGCAAGGTGTTATTCCGAATGCCATGCTGATTCCTCAGGCAGCGATTACCCGTACCCCAACAGGTCAGGCGATTGCCATGATCGTGAATGCCAAAGGTGTGGTTGAAACACGTCCGGTTGAAACTGCCGGTGTGCAAGGCAAAGACTGGATTGTGACCAAAGGCTTGCAAACGGGTGAAAAAGTCATTGTTGATGGTATTGCCAAGGTGAAAGAAGGCGCAACCGTGGTTGCCAAACCTTACCAGCCTCAAGCTGCAGCACCTCAGGGTGCAGGTCAGCCTGCGGCAGATGCAAATAAAGCAGGCCAACCTGCTGGCCAAGCACAACCTAAAACTGAACAAAAAGCTACTTCAAATGCATAAGGGGTAGACTGAATGGCTCACTTTTTTATTCATCGCCCGATTTTTGCTTGGGTGATTGCATTGGTGATTATGCTGGCGGGTATTTTAACCCTCAGCAAAATGCCCATTGCACAATATCCGACCATTGCACCGCCAACGGTAACCATTGCTGCGACCTATCCAGGTGCATCTGCTGAAACTGTAGAAAATACAGTCACCCAGATCATTGAACAGCAAATGAACGGTCTGGATGGCTTACGCTATATTTCGTCCAACAGTGCCGGTAACGGTCAGGCATCTATTGCATTGAACTTTGAACAAGGCATTGATCCTGATATTGCACAAGTTCAGGTGCAAAACAAATTACAGTCCGCAACTGCCCTGCTGCCTGAAGATGTACAGCGTCAGGGCCTCAAGGTGACCAAATCGGGTGCCAGCTTCCTGCAGGTAGTTGCATTCTACTCGCCAGATGGTTCACTCTCTGATGCCGACATCAAAGACTACGTCAACTCGAATATTTCTGAACCGCTAAGCCGTGTAGCTGGTGTAGGTGAAGTTCAGGTCTTTGGTGGTTCTTATGCCATGCGTATCTGGCTGGACCCAGCAAAACTCAGCAGTTACCAGCTGACCCCAAGTGATGTTGTGACCGCACTGCGCACCCAGAATGCACAGGTTGCAGTAGGTCAACTCGGTGGTGCGCCTGCTGTTGAAGGCCAGGTACTAAATGCCACTGTAAATGCACAAAGCCTGTTGCAAACACCTGAACAGTTCCGTGCCATTTTCTTGAAAAATGCCGGTTCTGGTGCAAAAGTGACTGTGGGTGATGTGGCTAAAGTTGAATTAGGCTCTGACACCTATCAGTTCCGGTCTAAATTCAACGGTAAACCTGCTGGCGGTGTAGCAATTAAACTGGCTACCGGTGCAAATGCACTCGACACGGCAACTGCAGTAGAAGAGCGCTTGCAACAACTGCGCAAAAACTATCCAAGTGGTTTGAAAGACCAGTTGGCGTTTGATACCACGCCGTTTATCAAACTTTCGATTGAAAGTGTGGTTCACACCTTAATTGAAGCGATTGTGCTGGTATTCCTGGTGATGTTCCTGTTCTTGCAGAACTGGCGTGCCACCCTGATTCCAACCATGGCCGTGCCTGTAGTGGTGTTGGGTACTTTTGCCATCATCAACCTGTTTGGCTTCTCGATTAACACCCTCACCATGTTTGCCATGGTCCTTGCAATTGGTTTGCTGGTGGATGATGCGATTGTTGTGGTCGAGAACGTAGAACGAGTGATGCAGGAAGAACATCTCGATCCGGTTACGGCGACTGAAAAGTCGATGCAACAGATTTCGGGTGCCCTGATCGGTATTACGACAGTATTAACCGCAGTATTCGTACCGATGGCATTCTTCAGTGGTACGACCGGTGTAATTTATCGCCAGTTCTCGATCACGCTTGTGACCGCGATGATTTTATCCCTGGCCATTGCCCTGACCTTCACTCCTGCGCTTTGTGCAACCTTGCTGAAACAGCATGATAAAGACAAGCCGGAAAGCAATGGTGTGTTCGCACGCTTCTTCCGCTGGTTTAACCATGGCTTTGACCGCTTATCAGTCGGTTACCAGAAATGGGTAGGCAAACTGCTGATTCATAAAATCATTGCGGGTGCCATTTATGCCGTGGTCATCGCTGGCTTGCTGTTCATGTTCAAGAACCTGCCAAGTTCATTCCTGCCGAATGAAGACCAGGGTGTAGTAATGACGCTGGTTCAGCTTCCACCGAATGCCACACTTGATCGTACCGAAAAAGTGATTGATCAAATGAACGGTTTCTTTATGGAAGGTGAAAAGGCCAATGTCGATTCTATCTTCAGCGTTGCGGGCTTCTCATTCACGGGTATCGGTCAGAATGCCGGTTTAGCCTTCATTAAGTTAAAAGACTGGAGTGAGCGTACAACACCTGAATCTCAAATCGGTGCCATCATCCAGCGTGGTATGGCCCTGAACGTGATTGCCAAAGATGCCTCTTACGTGATGCCTTTGCAGCTTCCTGCAATGCCGGAACTGGGTGTTTCTGCTGGCTTTAACTTGCAGTTGAAAGATGCTGCAGGTAGTGGTCACGAAAAACTGATTACTGCCCGTAACATGATTCTGGGTATGGCAGCACAAGATAAACGTCTTGTCGGTGTGCGTCCGAACGGCCAAGAAGATACGCCGCAATACAAAATTTATGTTGATAATGAAAAAGCCAGCGCTATGGGCGTCAGTATTTCTGAAATCAACAGCACCATGAGTATTGCTTGGGGTGGTTCATACATTAATGACTTTATTGACCGCGGTCGCGTGAAAAAAGTCTATGTTCAGGCCGTACCCGATGCGCGTATGATGCCGGAAGATTTAAACAAGTGGTACGTACGTAACAACCTGGGACAAATGGTGCCGTTCTCTGCCTTTGCAACCGGTGAATGGACCTATGGTTCGCCACGTCTTGAACGTTATAACGGTATTGCATCGGTGAATATTCAGGGTACCCCTGCACCGGGCGTCAGCTCTGGTGATGCAATGCTCGCCATGGAAGAAATCATTGCCAAACTGCCACAAATGGGCATGAGCGGTTTTGACTATGAATGGACAGGTTTATCTTTAGAAGAACGTGAAGCAGGTTCGCAAACTGCGGGTCTATATGGGCTTTCTATGTTAATCGTGTTCCTGTGTCTTGCTGCATTGTATGAAAGCTGGTCTATTCCATTCTCGGTACTGTTGGTGATTCCTTTAGGTATTGTCGGTGCAATTGGCTTAACGTTCCTTGGCATGATCGTACTGAAAGATCCAAACTTGTCGAATAACATTTACTTCCAGGTCGCGATTATTGCCGTCATTGGTTTGGCTGCGAAGAATGCGATCCTGATTGTAGAATTCGCCAAGGAGCTGCAGGAGGATAAAGGCGAGCCTTTGCTTGAAGCGACGCTTCATGCAGCGAAAATGCGTTTACGTCCCATTATTATGACCACCCTTGCCTTCGGTTTTGGTGTACTTCCGCTTGCACTGGCTGCAGGTGCAGGTGCAGGTAGCCAACATTCAGTCGGATATGGTGTACTGGGTGGCGTAATCAGTTCGACTTTATTGGGTATCTTCTTTATTCCGGTGTTCTACGTCTGGATTCGAAGTATCTTTAAATACAAACCTAAAAACCAAAATAATCAGGAGCAAGCATCGTGATGCAAAAGGTATGGTCTATTTCAGGTCGTAGCATTGCGGTATCTGCACTTGCGCTTGCTTTGACAGCCTGTCAAAGCATGCGTGGCCCAGAGCCCGTAGCTCAAGCAAATATTCCAGAACAGGGTTATTTAACCGCAAGTTCTGGACCTTCAATTGCTGAAAAAGGTTATAAAGACTTTTTTGCCGATCCACGCTTGCTTCAAGTGCTTGATCTGGCATTGGCTAATAACCGTGATTTGCGTACTTCAACGTTGAATATTCAGCGTGCACAGCAGCAGTACCAAATTACCCAGAACAACCAGCTGCCAACCATTGGTGCCAGTGGCAGTGTACTGCGTCAGGATACAATGAACACCAAGGGTGCGATGACCAGCTACAATGTCGGCTTAGGTGTGACTGCCTATGAGCTGGATTTTTGGGGCCGCGTGCGCAGCTTGAAAGACAATGCTTTAGATACGTATTTAGCGACTTCAAGTGCGCGTGATGCGACTCAAATTGCATTGATAGGTCAGGTTGCACAAGCCTGGTTGAATTATTCGTTTGCCAATGCCAATTTAAAACTTGCCGAGCAAACGCTGAAAGCCCAGCTTGAGTCTTATAACCTCAATAAAAAACGTTTCGATGTCGGTATCGACAGTGAAGTTCCTGTGCGTCAGGCACAAATTTCTGTAGAAACGGCCCGTAACGATGTGGCCAATTACAAGACCCAAATTGCCCAGGCACAAAACCTGCTGAACCTGCTTGTCGGTCAAGCGGTTCCTGCCAATTTGCTGCCGACTCAACGTGTCACACGTATCAGTCAAAGCAATGCCATTGGTGCCGGTTTACCAAGTGACTTGTTAAATAATCGTCCTGACATTCGTGCTGCGGAATATAAACTGTCTGCGGCGGGTGCTAATATTGGTGCAGCCAAAGCACGCATGTTCCCGACTATCAGTCTGACCGGCAACGCAGGCTATGCCTCAACCAGCTTGAGCGACCTGTTTAAATCAGGTGGATTTGTCTGGTCAGTGGGTCCGAGCATCGACCTGCCAATCTTCGATTGGGGTACGCGTAAAGCCAACATCAAGATTTCAGAAACAGATCAGCAAATTGCCTTATCTGACTATGAAAAATCGATTCAATCCGCTTTCCGTGAAGTGAATGATGCCCTGGCGGTACGTCAAAATATTGGTGACCGTCTGGCAGCACAGCGCCGTCTGGTGGATGCAACCAATACCACTTACCGATTGTCAAATGCCCGCTTCCGCGCCGGTATTGACAGCTACCTGACGGTACTGGATGCACAACGTGCATCATATGCAGCCGAACAGGGTTTATTGTTGCTTGAACAAGCCAACATGAATAACCAGGTTGAATTGTATAAGACCCTGGGTGGCGGTATTAAAGCCAACACCGGTGATGCCGTTCAACAGGTACCTTCTTCGGCTGAACGCAAAGCGGCAAACAGTGCTCAGTAATATTCCAATATGATAAAAAAGCCTGCGCCATGCAGGCTTTTTTATTGCTTTTTTAAACATGATTTCCTATCTTCAATAAATCCCATTTCATTTGAATATCAAAACATGCTGCTGAGTAATTTAGAATCTGTTCCGGGTCATACCGTTATTCGTCAACTCGATGTGGTCTATGGCAGCACTGTACGCAGTAAGCATGTCGGACGTGACCTGCTTGCAGGCTTAAAAAATATTGTCGGTGGTGAACTGACGGCCTATACTGAACTGCTGGAAGAGTCGCGGCAGGAAGCCATGAACCGCATGATTGAAAAGGCCAGATTAATGGGCGCCAATGCCGTGGTTGGCATCCGTTTTTCAACCTCCAATATTGCCCAAGGTGCTTCGGAACTTTTTGTGTATGGCACAGCAGTTGTGGTGGAGCCAAACATTCCTAAACTTCCCGATCCATTTCAAGCGCAGGTCTAAGTGATGGATGGGTTAATTCTCCAGATAGTTGTTTTTGCCATTTTATTTGCACTCGGTTTTGGTTTCGGCAGATACAATGAACGCAAGCACCTGGATTCACTGGCGGAAAATGAACAGCGTTTGGCTTATATCACCCTGGATAATAGCCGTTTTAAAATATCTTCATATCCGGGGCAACTGGTGAGCAGCAATGTAGTAATTTCGCATGATTACTTTAAATATGTGATTGCCAATATCCAGAACTTTTTCGGTGGTCGTCTGACCAGTTATGAAAGTGTGGTGGAACGTGCCCGACGTGAAGCGATTGTCCGCTTGAAACTGGAAGCCGAGAAAATCGGTGCAACCCAGATTATGGGCTTACGCCTCAGTACCACAGAGATGGGCATGCAAGGCGGAATGGTGGAAGTGTTTGCCTATGGAACGGCGATTCAACTATAAGCCTAATCCTCCCCCGATAAAAGCAAAGTCCCTCTTTATTAAAGAGGGATTTAGGGAGATTATTGATAAATCTCCGGTTGCAGATTCGAAATATATTTCAAGTGCTCAAGGGAGGGATTATATCGTGACTAACATTTTACTATTTAGAATCCCCCTAAGTCCCCCTTTTGCAAAGGGGGACTTTAAAGCTTCTTCTTTTAAAATAGAAAGAGCTTTAATTATTTTACCTTAGCCTTGCGGATCATTTTATACAGGGTACTTGGCGATAAGCGTGACATCCATACCCCCAGTTTTTCTTTGGTTCCACCCACCACAATATATTCTTCACCGTTCAGCAAAGCACTCAGCACGGTTTTGGCAAACGCTTCTGGCTCCAGACCATTTTCAATCGCTTCATCCTGATGCCCCTGCGGTTTGCCTTCTCCATTTAAGGCGTTGAAAGACACATTGGTTTTGACAAAACCCGGAAACACCACACTGACATGAACACCCTCTTGTGCCACCTCTGCGCGCAAGCTATTGGCCCACATGTGGATGGCCGCTTTTGCCGCTGAATATGAAGCACGGTACTGGGTACCCAATAAACCCGCCACGCTAGAAACAAAGATAATCCGTCCCGAATTTTGTTGCAGGAAGGTCGGCAAAACAGTTTTGGTCAGAAAAACTTGCGAAAAATAATCCACTTCCATAATGGCACGTTCAGTTTGCATGGTGGTGTCGGCAATTAAGGCTCGCTGGCTTAGGCCGGCATTATTAATTAACCAGTCAATACTCCCTTTCTGGTTCAGCACTTGCTCATAAGCATGGCGAACCTGATTTTCATCAGTAATATCGGCACTGACACAGATATGCCGATCAGGATGAGTTAAGCTTAAACGGACGTTTTCCAGTTCATCGATACGGCGTGCACTCAGTACCACCTCTGCCCCCTGCAAGGCACACTCCTGAGCAAGAGCCTTACCTAAACCTGAAGATGCACCGGTAATCCATACCACTTTGTTGTTTAAACTGTCCTGCTGCGCCATGTTATGCTTCCTGTTTTAAATTAGGTTTCAGAATTGTTTGATCTGTCCGTTTTAGGCTCTGGGTTCAAAAACATCAGAAAATGATCAAGATAACGATGAGTATCTTGAGCATCATAATAAGTTCCAATTTTTTCCAAACGTTTATAGCCCATTTGCGTGGTCAAATGAATCACCCCATTCAGGGTTTTATCAACCACCAAATTGAATTTCAACATTTTTTTAGGCTCACGTAGCAAATAGGTCACACCTTGATCGACCATTTCGGTAAAAGCTTTCAAGGCAGGCGAAACATATTGGCTATTTCCACTCTTGACTTGTTCCACATAACCTAACAGTTCCACCACCAGTACATGATCAACCTGATAGGAAATATAGTATTGATCATTTTTTTCATGTGCCATTTCAATCAAATAATTAACCATTGGAGTGAGACGGTCATTACCAAAAAATGACACCGACCACGGCATATATTTACGTACCGTATCTAAAATCTGTTGCACCACTTTTTCAGATTCCCGGTCACTGGAGGTAGATAAACGGGCAATTTCACCAAACACCTGATCCACAATTTCACAAGAGATATCCGCCAGGACTTCACCCAGCGGTTTCGCCAGACTTTCGCTTTTGCCCTGATTGAGTTGCTGGTGAATCTGCCAGAACCGTTGATGTGTTTCTGCTTTTAATTTTAAAGAAATCATATAATTCATGGTGATCATCTCCTTTTTAGTATTGTTCTGCGATCATCTGCGCTGTTTTTATAATACTCTCATCATAGAACCGAATTGTGTATGTGCCAAATGCTTAATTTTTGCATTTTCTTTAGCTGCCTCATCTGTCATTTTTTTTGCTACAATAACTGCAATTTTTTATTCACTTTTGATCTGTTTTCACTATGACTGATTCTGCGCAAAATATTGCTACGACCTACGATCCTACCGAGATCGAGAAAAAATGGTACCAAACTTGGGAAGAGCGCGGTTACTTCAAGCCGTCTGAAAAAGGCGAATCATTTTGTATCATGATTCCGCCACCAAACGTCACCGGTAGCTTGCACATGGGTCATGGTTTTAACAATGCCATCATGGATGCTCTGACTCGTTTTAACCGTATGTCAGGCAAAAATACCTTATGGCAACCAGGTACTGACCACGCCGGTATTGCAACGCAAATGGTGGTAGAGCGTCAGTTGGGTGCAGAAGGCATCAGCCGTCATGACCTGGGCCGTGAAAAGTTCATCGAAAAAGTCTGGGAATGGAAAGAACAGTCTGGCGGTAACATTACCCGCCAAATCCGTCGTTTAGGTTCTTCGGTTGACTGGTCACGTGAACGCTTCACCATGGATGAAGGTTTATCCAATGCAGTGAAAGAAGTGTTTGTCAAACTGCATGAAGAAGGTTTGATCTACCGTGGTAAACGCTTAGTTAACTGGGATCCAAAACTGCAAACTGCACTGTCTGATCTGGAAGTAGAATCAGATAAAGAAGAAGCAGGTTCATTGTGGCACTTCAAATATTTCTTTGAAGACAAATCCCTGCGCACGCATGATGGTAAAGATTACATCGTAGTAGCAACGACTCGTCCTGAAACCTTGCTGGGTGATACAGCAGTTGCAGTTGCGCTGGATGATGAGCGTTATGCAGCGCTTGTTGGCAAGAACATCATCCTGCCAATTACAGGTCGTGCAGTTCCAATCGTTAAAGATGAATATGTAGACAAAGAATTCGGAACCGGCTGTGTGAAAATCACCCCTGCACATGACTTCAATGACTATGAAGTGGGTAAACGCTGCGAATTGCCAATCATCAACATCTTCAACAAAAATGCTGAAGTATTGGCTGAATTTGAATACATCGCGAAAGCGGGTAAGCAAATTTCTAAAACCATTCCTGCCCCTGCGGACTACATTGGTTTAGAACGTTTTGAAGCACGTAAAAAGTTAGTAGAACAAGCTGAAGCGGAAGGCTGGTTAGACCAAATCCAACCATATACGCTTAAACCACCTCGTGGTGACCGTTCGGGCGTGATCGTTGAGCCTCTATTGACAGACCAATGGTATGTGAAGATTGCGCCGCTTGCGAAACCTGCGATTGAAGCGGTTCAAGACGGTCGTATTAAGTTCGTACCTGAACAGTACAGCAACATGTACATGGCATGGATGAACAATATCCAAGACTGGTGTATCTCTCGTCAATTGTGGTGGGGTCATCGTATCCCGGCTTGGTACGATGCAGAAGGTAATGTATATGTTGGTCGTGACGAAGCTGAAGTTCGTTCGAAAAACAACATTCCTGCCGATGTTGAATTGAACCAAGACGAAGATGTATTGGATACATGGTTCTCTTCAGGTCTTTGGACATTCTCAACCTTAGGTTGGACTGGCGATGCCAAGAAAGATGCAGAAAACTACTTCTTAAATACGTTCCACCCGACTGATGTATTGGTGACTGGCTTTGACATCATCTTCTTCTGGGTAGCCCGCATGATCATGATGACCATGCACTTCATGAAGAATGAAGATGGTACGCCACAAGTGCCGTTCAAAACTGTGTATGTACACGGTCTGGTACGTGATGGCGAAGGCCAGAAGATGTCTAAATCTAAGGGGAACGTGCTTGACCCATTAGATTTGATTGATGGTGTTGATCTAGAAACTCTAGTACAAAAACGTACCACTGGTTTGATGAACCCGAAACAGGCTTCGAAGATTGAAAAATCAACCCGTAAAGAGTTCCCTGAAGGTATTCAGGCGTATGGTACGGATGCGGTTCGTTTCACCTTCTGCGCACTGGCCAACACCGGTCGTGACATCAAGTTCGACATGAAACGTGTTGAAGGTTACCGTAACTTTGCCAACAAAATCTGGAACGGTACGCGTTTCGTTATGATGAACGTGGAAGGTCAAACGGTAGGTCAAACGGCTCGTCCTGATCTTTGGGAATTGCCTGAACAGTGGATCATCAGCCGTCTGCAAAAAGCGACTGCTGCGGTACAAACTGCATTTGCAACCTATCGTTTAGACTTAGCTGCACAAGCGATTTACGAGTTCATCTGGAATGAATACTGTGACTGGTATGTAGAACTGACTAAACCTGTTCTGAACGATGAAAATGTATCTGAAGAGCGTAAAGCGGAAGTTCGTCGTGTATTGCTTGCGGTGATGGAAGCATCTTTACGTCTTGCACATCCATTAATGCCTTACCTGACTGAAGAAATTTGGCAAACGCTTGCACCTAAACTTGGCATCACTGGCGAAACGATTATGCTTGCGCAGTACCCGACTGCGGATGAGTCGTTGATGAATGACCAGGCTGAAGCAGATATGCAATGGCTACAAGGTTTGATTGGTGCGGTTCGTAACATCCGTGGTGAGATGGGCTTAGGTAATGCACGTTTGTTGCCTGTTCTTCTGCAAAATACCACTGAAGCTGAAAAAGCACAGATCACTCGTATTGAAGCGCTGTTCAAAGCACTGGCGAAAGTTGAAAGCATCACCTTCTTGGCTGATGGCGAACAACCACCTTTGTCATCATCTTCTGTTGTAGGTCATGTATCTGTATACGTTCCAATGAAGGGCTTGATTGATCCTAAAGCGGAATTGGGTCGTCTACAAAAAGACTTAGACAAGGTTCAAAAGCAACATGACCAAATTGCCAATAAACTTTCTAACGAAGGTTTTGTGGCAAAAGCACCTGCTGCTGTGGTTGAAGGCGAAAAAGTGAAACTTGCTGAGTTTGCTGACCAGTTAGCGAAGATTAAAGCGAATATGGAGCAAATTGCGGCGCTTTAATGCTGTAGTTTGATTCAAAAAATCCCCTCAAATGAGGGGATTTTTTATTCTTCGCCTTCTTCAATAATATCAATTTCATTTGTACTGAAAATAGAATCAATTTCATGCTCTTCATATTTTTGTTTTAACATAGTATAAGTTTCTGGGTTAGTAACCCCCCATGAATTAGTCGCCCCTAAAAAAGATAATTGAAAATATTTATTGATATCATCCAACATCATTACATCACGACATAAACCAAGGATGGTATTATTTTTAAGTATTTTATAATTTTGAATAACACGATTAATTAGTTTATCTAAATCATTTAAAGTCTCAATCCCGAAACTCTCCAATTCTTGAATCAACTTTTTCTCGCTCTCAATATTTAAAGATGATGATAAAGACAAATATTCTTTATATTTATTATAGGACTTACGCATTGACAGATTCAAAAAAGTATTAAAATGCTTTATAAAGTATCTGTGATCAGACGAATTAAACATGCTTCTACAGCAACTTGTACATTAC
>NZ_JBIQOC010000060.1:0-33952 GCF_044130295.1 Acinetobacter uliginosus
TCACAAGTTGAACCGCTCTATCTCTGATTTCAGGGGTATATTTTACTTTTTTCATCGGGGCATTCTCTCAGGAAAGTTGGTCTCCGACAAACCCGGTACGGTTCACTACTGGAGTTCCCATAATATAGTAAAAGATTTTTTCTTTAAGAATTCTGGAATTTTAAATTTCATAAAATTATATCGGTACCGGCTGAAATCATGATTTTACAATTTCCCGATCCGACTTCCCTACTCTATATCTAACTCATCAATGACCTAATCCCGCGGCTCACCCTTCTTCACATGGATAACGCTCTCTTCATGTTTCTGTACCATAATTCAAAAAGAGCATCGTTGGCCAAAGCATCTATCTGATTTATCTTCTTACATCCACTCATAATGATTCCACCAGAGTTCGAATCCTGTTTAGGATTCGCCCCCCGTCTCTTAAGTATTTGACCAATACAAAGTACTCAATGAGATAAGGATATAAGTAGGTGAGTTAAAGTATTTTTATATAAATACAATGCAATTAGATAGATATGAATATAAAAGAATAAAAATTTAGTGAGTTATAAAATATTCAATTACAAACAAGTGAAAATAATTATGAATACACAAAATGAAAAATTAATTTATAAATTATAATAGTTTAACATATAAATGGTGCGCTCAGCGGGACTCGAACCCACGCCACAGGCTTCGGAGACCTGTACTCTATCCAGTTGAGCTATGAGCGCGCGATGCACATCATAACAAAAAAAACCGTAAGGTAAAGCAACTATATATAAGTCATCAATTTTTGTGCTTATACTTTGAGCAATGTTCTATTATTGCAACAGACAATTCCTGCTTATTTACTTGGTTTATTCAGCAAGATCACTCACAATACTCATACTATTCACCAGGTGAGAATTTCATGACTGATGCATTGACCTTGAGGGACGTATCCAAAACCTATCGTAACGGTTTTCAAGCACTAAAAGGAATCAACCTAACGGTACCTGAAGGTGAGTTTTATGCCCTCCTTGGTCCAAATGGTGCAGGTAAATCAACCACCATCAGCATCATTAGCTCACTGACCAAAAAAACCTCCGGTACAGTGAAAATTTTTGGCCATAATCTGGATACCCACCCTTCAGAAGCCAAACAATGCCTAGGTGTCGTACCGCAAGAATTCAACTTTGGTCAGTTTGAAAAAACCTTTGATATTTTGGTGACTCAAGCCGGCTATTACGGTATTCCTAAAAAAATTGCAGAAAGGCGAGCTGAAGAATATTTAGAAAAATTAGGCTTATGGGAAAAACGTGGCATACAGGCACGCATGCTCTCTGGCGGAATGAAACGCCGTTTGATGATCGCCCGTGCCATGATGCATCAACCTCGGCTGCTCATTTTAGATGAACCGACTGCCGGTGTAGATATTGAATTACGCCGTTCAATGTGGGATTTTCTCACCGAAATGAACGAAAAAGGTACATCAATTATTCTGACTACGCATTATCTAGAAGAAGCTGAAATGCTATGCCGTCGCATTGCCATTATCGACCGTGGTGTGATTAAGGAAGATACTAGCATGAAATCTTTCTTAAACCAGCTGAGTGAAGAATCCTTTATTTTTGACCTGGTCGAACCGATTCAACCGCTGCATCTTGAAATTATCGGCGTTCGTTTTAATTTAATTGATCCAGTGACCTTAGAAGTAACCATGGACAAGGCACATACCTTGAATGAACTGTTCCAACTGCTGGAAGCACAAGGCATTCAAGTACGCAGTATGCGTAACAAGTCGAACCGTCTGGAAGAAATCTTTGTAAAAATGGTGGAAAAAAATCTTGAAGGAGCCGCGCAATGAACTTCAATCAACTCAGTGTTGCGCTCTATACCCTGGTACATAAAGAAGTGCGTCGCTTCATGCGCATCTGGCCACAAACCTTATTGCCACCTGCCATCACCATGAGCTTATATTTCGTGATTTTTGGCAATTTGGTCGGTTCACGGATTGGCACAATGGGTGGCTTTAGCTACATGCAGTTTATTGTACCCGGCTTGATTATGATGGCGGTGATCACTAACAGTTATGCCAATGTCTCCTCCAGTTTCTTTAGTGCCAAATTCCAGAAAAGCATTGAAGAACTAATTATGAGTCCTGTACCTTTACACATGATTCTTTGGGGTTATGTAATTGGTGGTGTTTGCCGTGGTGCCTTGGTTGGTATCATTGTCACAGCCATGAGCCTGTTCTTTACTGACCTCTATATCACCAACTGGTTCGTCACTATATATACCGTGCTGATTACGTCATTTTTATTTTCACTCGGCGGTTTTATTAATGCTGTTTATGCAAAATCATTTGATGATATTTCTATTATCCCGACTTTTGTACTGACTCCACTGACTTATTTAGGTGGTGTATTCTATGCTATTAGTGCTTTAAGTCCATTTTGGCAAAATCTCTCTTTAATTAACCCGATCGTATATATGGTCAATGCCTTCCGTTTCGGCATTTTAGGTCATAGTGATGTCAATGTGTCCATTTCATTGACTGTTATTACCTTATGTTGTGCCGTACTTTACGGTATAGCTTACTATTTACTTTCTCGTGGTTCAGGAATGCGTGAATAATGAGTGTAGAACATTCTCTATTAGGTAAAGACACCAATTATCCAACAGAATATCAACCCGATATTCTGTTTCCAATTTCACGTGCCACTGCACGTGAAAAATACGCCCATGTTGAAGGTATTCAGCAAGGTCAAGACTGGTGGCACGTTTTTGAAATTTCCTGGCTCAATGCTGCAGGCATTCCTCAAGTCGCGATTGGCCGTATAACTCTACCGGCATCTTCACCTAACCTGATCGAATCGAAATCGCTCAAGCTCTACTTTAATAGTATGAACTTTACCCAATTTGATTCAAAAGAAGTATTTATTGCAACGGTCGAAAAAGATTTATCTGCTGCGGCAGGTGCACCGGTCACGCTGACTTTATTTCAGGTAGATGATCTGGATATTTCCAAACCTGAAGGAATCTGTATTGATGATTTAAGCCCTGAACGCCTGGAAAACCATCCAGATGCGAGTTTATTAAAATTAGACACAGAAAATAGTGAAGCAGTTGAAGTGCAACTTTATTCACATTTACTCCGCAGTAACTGTCCAGTCACCGGCCAGCCAGACTGGGGCACAGTTTTTATACGTTATAAGGGCAAAAAACCTTGTTATCGCAGCATTTTAGCTTATATTATTTCTTACCGTCAGCATAACGGTTTCCACGAACAATGCGTGGAACAGATGTTTGCCGACATCTGGCAAAACCTTGCGCCGGAAAAACTGATGGTATATGCAACTTATACACGTCGTGGTGGATTAGACATCAACCCTTGCCGTGTATCCGATGTGACATGGATGCCTCGCCCCATTCGTTTGGCGCGACAATAAAATGAAGAATATTGAGGTTGTTTAACATGCCATTTTTTGGTTTTATTCCTTCTGCAGAATTATTAACAAGTATTCAAACAGGCCAGGAAAAGAAAAATTCCAGCGAACCGCTATACCCTTTACGCGACAAGACTGCATTGCTGATCAATGATGAAATCATTGATGCTATTTTGACCGAGCTTGTACGTCGTTTCCCAGCCAGTGATAAACGTGATACTGCTGAAAAACTGGCCGGTTATGTCAAATCAACCGTTGCAGTTTTATTGAAACAGTTGTTGAGCAAGTCCTCCAATGATGTAGTAAAACAGTCAATTGAGTTTTCACAAAAAAGCCTGTTTAAAGATGCAGCTGGCAATTTCCGTGTAGGTGAACCATTAGATGCCAGTCTGGTGACCAATCTTAAAAATAGTTATGCGGAAATTAAAGCAGGCAATGAGGTAAATAAAGCAGCCTTAACTGAACTTTATAAGCAGTTTGCTGAAGCGACCGTACGTCATTTCATGAATGACTTTAATAAAACCCTAGATTTGGGCATGATCAAGCGTAAAGCTGCCGATCTGGGTTCTGCTGCAGTGATTAAAGCCGTACATATTGCTGTGGAAAAAATCATTCCGCATCTAACTAAAGGTGAGTTATTGGTACTGGCTGAATATCACGATACCTTATTTCATGCTTGAGCACATTTAACATGATCTAAAACCTGGCAATCGCCAGGTTTTTTATTGCAAAATTTTATTCCCAAACCATAAGTGCAGCACTACTGTCTTTGTGGATATTTGTCTTGATCAAATTTATAGATGTACTGGGTATTATATAAATTTCAAAAAAGACTTTATGATCTCTGCCTCAATCATTTATACAAATAATTTCAATATAAAGTGTTGAGCAAAATCAAACCCTGATTAATTCACTTTTTATACTATTTTAGGGCTTAAACTTTTATCTCTTTCACGTTTTTTTATAGCAACACAATCATCAAGAAAAATTTCAATTTATGAACTTGTAAGATGGTTGTATAGCAAGCAGATTTTCGCATGCTTGAATAAGAGATAAAAAAGCAGGAATTCTTCTAAATTTTGTTTTCAAATAGACTTTTTTAGCGATCTGATTCAAAGAAGCCATAACAGAACATATTTTTACCTGACCGGTAAATATTAGATGATTTATTACAATTAAGCATCCATCCAACCAGATACAATGTTCTGATGTTTTTTCAGACAAACACCTCCTGATAATGCAAAATCACGACTAAATTTCATATTCTGGGCTTATATAAAACGTATCATTGCAAACAATATAAAGAACCGGGCTGGATCAGCTTAAGCAGACTGAACTTTAATTTGCAGTTCTTCTGCTGAGTATACACAGTACAGTTCAAAGAACTGGCATCAAATACATGGATTTATGCAACAAATAACGTTCTTTGTCTTTTTTTGTATATGGACTTGTAGATAGAGCCCTGGTCAATGCTATCTTAACCACTTGAAAAATTCCGTTATCTTTCATGAAATGGATTTTTGGTCACTATATTTGTAATACCGTCTTTTAGCGTCGTGATGTCAATTTACACACACTGATTATGTTTTTGGAACTTTGAGTAATATGTTAAGTATCAACTTTTATAACAGCATTAAACGTCTTCCTTTACTTCTCGGTGCACTTTCCATCACCAGTTTCTGTCAAGCTAACGATTTTTATAATCACCCCGCATATAACAGCTTTAAACAAAAGACCATGCAAACTTATAGCTTGAGTGCAGAACAGGTCGATTGGGCCATGAATGGCTCAAAAAACCTGCCTAATATCATCAATATCATGAACCGCCCTGGTGAAAGTAAACCCTGGTATGAATATAAAACCAATTTTATGGCGGAAAGCACCATTCAGCGTGGGGTACGTTTCAAAACTCAATATGCCGACACTTTAAACCGCGCTGAACAGCAGTTTGGTGTACCGCAATCGATCATTTTAGGGATTTTAGGGGTAGAAACCGGTTTTGGTGCCAATAAGGGTAATTTCATTACCCGTGATGCCCTGGCAACCTTAGGCTTCGGCTATGAGCGACGTGCCCAGTATTTCCAGGATGAGCTCGCGGCACTGATTGCATGGACCTATAAAGATGGAGTACCTGCCAGCTCAGTCGTTGGCTCTTATGCTGGAGCGATTGGTTATCCTCAATTCATGCCGAGCAACATTAGCAAAATGGGCGTGGACTATGATGGCAATCGACATATTGACTTAAGAAATTCTGCCGTAGATGCTATTGGTTCTATTGCCAACTACTTGGCACAACATGGATGGCAACGCAATCAACCCATCGGCTTTGCTGCCCGCTATACAGGGAATAATCCAGACTCAATTATTGCAAAAGATTTGGAACAGCCAACACCATATGGCGCTTTAAAAAATCAAGGCATCACCCCGATCAATCCGATTGTACAAATTGATGATCTGGATATGGTAAATATTATTCAACTTCAAGATAGTTATGGCCCGATTTATTATATTACCTATCCAAATTTTCAGGTCATTACGACCTACAACAAGAGTCGCATGTATGCTACAGCGGTATGGCAATTAGGTAACGAAATCGTCAGTCGTTAAGACTGATTTTTACCAAACAACACCAAAGTCAAGATTTATTTTTACTAAATTGTTCGTAAAATGGGCATTTTAAATATATTGTTACAATATTGATTAAATTTTAATCTAAAAATGATGCTTTTCTGTACTTTTTGTAATTATTTTAATTAAAAAGTAGACAGCTTTAGCTTGGCATGAATATTATCCATCTCGTCAAATGTAGTTGCAAAAGAGAATTAACAGACTTGATCGCTTTTATTTCAATCGCTTAATTGAGATAAAAGAGCAGTCTTTAGGAGTTTAATAATGCATTCCTCGATAAAGTATATTTTAGCCTTAACCACCACCTTTGCCCTGAGTCAGTCTCAAGCAGAATTGGTGCAGTCATCATTTAATACCGATAGTGACAACTCCCGCTTGGCCACGCGTGTATTAAATAAAGATGCTCAAAATTTTAATTCTCACTTTTCAAATTTAAATAGTCTTTCAATCGCTGAACGTTCTGGTGATAAAATTCGTCGCCAAACGATTGCAGCAAAAATTGAAATCCCTACAGACGAGCCTTCAGTGATTGAAAAGCTAAATACTGTTGCATCGAATACAGTACGTAAATTTAGCCAAACTGGTGCAGCTTCTTGGTACGGTCGTCAGTTCCATGGCCGTAAAACTGCAAGTGGTGAAACTTTCGATATGAATGGTTTAACTGCAGCTCACCGTAGCCTGCCATTGAACTGCTATATTCGCGTAACCAATAAAAACAATGGTAAGAGCGTAGTGGTAAAAGTGAACGACCGTGGTCCATTCCATGGTAACCGTGTTCTAGACTTATCTTATGGTGCTGCAAAACAACTTGGTATTACTAATGCAGGTAGTGCAAAAGTAAACATCGAACGTGTGGATGGTCCAAATTCATAAGAGCTTGCCAGACTCCTGATACATTTGACACAAAAGCCACTTCTTGTGGCTTTTTTAATGCCTGACCAAAAGTACCCATCTCCTCAATCTTGTTCACAACACCCCAACATCACCCATCCTTTACAAACAAATATTACTAAGCCGCTCATGTGAGGACTGCTGTCTGGTTTATATTTTATCTTTACAAGAATAAAGCATGGATTGATGGATGTTCATCAACAAAAAGCCGGAGTAAACGAGGAAAGCTATAACAGAATGGTTGAATGAATATAGAGAAAACCATCAGAACAAAATTAACAAAGTCCTTCACTGAGCTTATGTGCTCGCTATTTTATTTTCGATCATTGCTCTTGCTCATTTCAGTGCGTTAATCACCGCCTTAATTTTGATCTTAAGCTTGGTCTTTTTACACGAATAAACTTAGTCCTTGCTGTCGCAATGGCTGCTCTCATTCTAATCATGGCGTGGCTGATTTTTATTTTGCCTATAGGAACAGGATTTTATATTGAGCTTTTCATTTTAGCCTGAATCGGGCAATTTTATAGCCATAAAGTCGAGAGAAAAAAGTCTTCCTTGTTTAAATATCTCCAATTCCTCCTGATTGGCCGTATATGATGCATGAATGCCTACATAATCGAACTACCACCAAAATTTTAAACCCGCCAAAAATCGCAAAACAACGCAATTTAAAAGCACTTATCGTTTTAGCCTTCTAAAGGACCTTTATTGATAGGTTCTCCCTTTTTATTTCAACCATCCTTCCGCATATCATTATTGTGGAGCGTGAGTAATCCAGTAAATTAACCCACCTTTTTCAGAGTACTCCTATTCTTCATAGAACCCGACCGTATCTCCCTTTTGCAATCCATCAATGCGGGGATTTAAATCAATATTATGAGCCACTAACACGGTTAGGCCATTCTGCAATTGTAGAATAAACTTTTGCTGACGTGAGCCGTTGTTATCATCCCCTAAAACCACTTTGACTGTTCCGCTTGACTGGAGCTGTATATTGTTTTTTTGTGTTTGAAAGACCTGTTGAATTTTTGCATCATCATTTGGAATTTGAAAATTTGATGCTTTCGAATCTAGAGAGGCTTTCTGAAATTGTGATTTCGATAAAATTTCAGTATGTGCTTTTGAATTGCGGAGCAATTGATTTAAAGGATTTTGCCGTTGTTGTAAATCAATACCAAAATAGACAGCAACTAAAACAAGAATAATGGCATCGATGCCCATCTAGGCTTTGTTCACCATCTTTATTGCTCTCTCATAATTCTAAACTCTGCATAAAAAAAGCCCCAAACGGGGCTTTTTTTTGCAAATAATCAGAGATTATTTTGCAGCAGCTTGAGCAGCAGCAACTTCTTCAGCGAAAGAAAGTTCAGCTTTTTTCTCAATACCTTCACCCACTTCAAAGCGAACGAATTGAGCAACTGTAGTAGCAGTTGATTTAAGAACATCAGCAACTTTCTTGTCGTTGTCGATTACGTACATTTGACGCTCAAGAACAACTTCGTTCAAGTATTTTTCAACTGAACCAGTTACCATTTTTTCAACGATGTTTGCAGGTTTACCTGATTCCAATGCTTTCGCTTCAGCAATTTCTTTTTCTTTAGCGATAAGATCAGCAGATACGCCTTCCGCAGTTACAGCAACTGGGTTGAACGCAGCAACGTGCATCGCAATACCTTTACCAGTAGCAGCATCACCGTTGTAAGATACAACAACACCAATTTTTAAACCGTGTTTGTAAACTGCAAGGTTTTCGCCTTCAACAATTTTCGCACGACGTACTTGGATGTTTTCACCGATTTTTTGAACAAGAGCAATACGCGCTTCTTCAACAGTTGAACCATCTTCAAGTTTCAATTCAGCAATTTTAGCAGCATCAGTTTCATTTGCAGCAAGCGCAGCAGCAGCAACTTTAGTCGAGAAACCAGCAAAGTTTTCGTCTTTAGCAACGAAGTCAGTTTGGCAGTTTACTTCTACAAGAATAGCTTTATTGCCTTCTTGAACGATAGTGATTGCACCATCAGCAGCAATGTTGCCAGCTTTTTTAGCTGCTTTTGCTTGACCAGATTTACGAAGGTTATCAATCGCTAATTCGATGTCACCGTTCGCTTCTGTTAATGCTTTTTTACATTCCATCATTGCTAAACCAGTACGGTCACGCAATTCTTTTACCATGCTCGCAGTAACTGCAGTCATGTTATTCTCCTAAATACGGTAGAAAAATGAATCTGTTCAACAAAAACGGCCCAAAGTGTTCTCTGGACCGTTTCGCTTTCTTGACGCTTAATTTGCCACGGTTACATGTCGCAAAAATGACAATTCTGCGTCAAAACGCATTAAGCCTCTGGAGCTTCTTTAGCAGCTTCTTCGCCTTTAGCTTGAGCATTTGCTTGTGATTGAGCGTACTCTTTACCAGCAAGGATAGCATCAGCCATAGCAGAAGCGTAAAGTGTAACCGCACGGATCGCATCGTCGTTACCAGGAATAACGTAATCTACGTTGTCTGGGTTAGAGTTTGTATCAACGATACCGATTACAGGAATACCCAAGTTTTTAGCTTCTTTAATCGCGATTGA
Organism: Acinetobacter uliginosus; assembly: GCF_044130295.1. Lineage (NCBI taxonomy): Bacteria > Pseudomonadati > Pseudomonadota > Gammaproteobacteria > Moraxellales > Moraxellaceae > Acinetobacter > Acinetobacter uliginosus. The sequence goes on from NZ_JBIQOC010000060.1 coordinate 9,509, forward strand.
TTCGTGGTCAACGTCAATTACGAATAATGCGTCAGGTAAACCACCCATGTTTTTAACGCCGCCTAAAGCACGTTCAAGTTTTTCCATTTCACGAGTACGTTCTAAAGCTTCACGTTTAGTAAGTTTAGCAAAAGTACCGTCAGTAGATTGAGTTTGAAGATCTTTTAAACGGTTGATAGATTGGCGAAGTGTTTTCCAGTTCGTCAACATACCACCTAACCAGCGGTGGTCTACGTATGGTTGACCAGCGCGTTGAGCTTGTTCACGAATGATGTTAGAAGCAGCACGTTTAGTACCAACAAACAATACTTTGTTCTTTTTGCTTGCAAGATTGTTAACAAAGTTCAAAGCATCATTTAACGCAGGAACAGTGTGCTCAAGGTTGATGATGTGAATTTTGTTACGCGCACCAAAGATGTATTCGCGCATCTTTGGGTTCCAGAAACGAGTTTGGTGACCGAAGTGAGCGCCTGCTTGAAGAAGGTCGCGCATGCTTACGTTGTAATCTGCCATTTTCTTTACCTTAAAGTTTGGGTTAGGCCTCCATATATCCGCATTCTCCACTCTTGCGAGCACCCAGAGAAATGTGTCGATATATGTGCGGATTTTATTGCCCCATCGCACAAAGCCCGTGAAATTTATTCACGAAAAAGCATTTGATAAAATGGGCGGCTATTTATACCATAGTCACACACAAATTTCCAAAAGTTTTTAAAGATCATGAACAGTACTTACGAAGCTCCTCGTCGACTCATTAAAACCCCTGAAGAAATTGAAAAAATGCGTGTGGCGGGTCGACTGGCGGCAGAAGTTTTGGATATGATCAAACCGCATATCAAACCGGGTGTCTCTACACTCGAACTGGATACCATCTGCCACGATTATATCGTCAATAAACAGGATGCCATTCCTGCCTGTCTTGGTTATGGTGCAGCACCCGGCCGCCCGGCATTCCAGCATGTCATTTGTACTTCCGTCAACCACGTAGTGTGTCACGGCATTCCATCTGCAAGCAAAATCCTGAAAAAAGGCGATATTCTGAATATTGATGTCACTGTCATTAAAGACGGCTATCACGGCGACACCAATATGATGTATATCGTCGGCAGTGAAACTTCAATTCTTGCCGATCGTTTATGCAAAGTGGCTCAAGAAGCCATGTACCTCGGTATTGCGACGGTAAAACCAGGTTCTACCATTGGTGATATTGGCAATGCCATCCAGAAATATGTTGAATCAGAACGCTTTGGCGTCGTACGTGAATATTGTGGTCATGGTATTGGCACCGTATTCCACGACGAACCGCAAGTTTTGCATTATGGTCAACCCAATACCGGTATGGTGCTTGAAGAAGGCATGACCTTTACCATTGAACCGATGGTAAACGCTGGCGACTGGAAAACCAAAATCTTAGGTGACAAATGGACGGTGGTGACCAAAGATCATAGCTTGTCCGCACAATATGAACACACCCTTTTAGTGACAAAAACCGGTGTTGAAGTATTGACTGCCCGTCCTGAAGAAGACCTGTCCCGCTTTAATCAATAAGTTCATTTCAAATTAATTTAAATGGCTACTGTTTTTGTAGCCATTTTTATTTAAAGTGGTCTTTATTTGAACGTTTTGCTAAAAATCTGTACCACACTCAATTGATTTTCACTTTATTTTCCACATACTGCAGCACAGTTCAATTTAACACAGGGATTTTTCATGTCCGATTTTAGCAATGTCACCATAACCCAAAATGATGATGACACCGTTTCACTACTGATTGATCACAAGCCTATCTCTGAACGTTACGGCATGAAATTTAGTGCCAGCATTGTGGATGAACTCAAAGCTTTGGCTGATGGTCAAAATATGAAACTGTTTGATCAGTTTGTATTTTCACATACCGATTTAAACTTTGAGCATAGCTATCGGTATGTGACTTGCATTCTAAAAGAAGAAACAGGTTATAAAGTGACGCGTAATTTCGTTTATACCATTACTGCTCAAGGTCAGCAGCCGATTGAACATGTCATTACCAAACAGGGGCAACCAATGACCACTGCTGATGTACATGAGTTCATTAATACCCATCTGCAAAAATCCTTAAATGATTATACCGATCTGAATTATGCTTATTGATGTTTAGTTTTTGTGACAACTTGCTAACACTCCACACACTACAATTAAATAGTACACCATCTAATTGTAGTGTTCTTTTTCACTTAGTCATTCACATTTAATTATCACTTTTACCGCCATTTTTTAGTCATTCTCAGGCCTTTTATTCAGACTAAATATTTAATGATTAATTGTTAATGCTCAGCTGATTCAACCGGATTAAATACTTTTTTCCAATATTGCTATATTCGACCTCCCCTTTTTGGCGCAATTTAAGCTAAGATAGTGTGCTTTTTTATTTTTTAATCCCTATAAGAAGGAATACTGCCGTGGACGTACGTCTCTCTGATCGTGTAAATGCCATCAAACCGTCCCCTACACTTGCTGTTACCAACAAAGCTGCCGAACTTAAAGCTGCTGGTAAAAACGTAATTGGTTTGGGTGCAGGTGAACCAGATTTTGACACCCCACAACACATCAAAGATGCAGCAATTGCAGCTATTAACAACGGTTTCACCAAATACACCGCTGTTGACGGTACTCCAGGTCTTAAAAAAGCAATTATTGCGAAATTAAAACGTGATAATAATCTTGACTATGCAGCAAACCAGATTCTGGTTTCTTGCGGTGGTAAACAGTCATTCTTTAACTTGGCACTTGCTTTGTTAAATAAAGGTGATGAAGTGATCATCCCTGCGCCATACTGGGTAAGCTATCCAGACATGGTACTCATTGCTGAAGGCGTGCCTGTTGTAGTGAAATGTGGTGAAGAACAACGTTTCAAAATCACACCTGCTCAATTAGAAGCTGCTATCACTGACAAAACCCGTTTAGTGGTATTGAACAGCCCATCTAACCCGACTGGTATGATCTACACTAAAGCTGAACTTGAAGCTTTGGCTGAAGTACTTCGCAAATACCCAGAAGTTCTCGTGGCTTCTGATGACATGTACGAACCAATCCGTTGGGACGACGAATTCTACAACATCGCCACAGTTGCTCCAGACCTTTACGACCGCGTAATTGTACTGAACGGTGTATCTAAAGCTTATGCAATGACTGGCTGGCGTATTGGCTATGCAGCGGGCCCTGCTAAACTGATTGGTGCGATGAAAAAAATCCAGTCTCAATCCACTTCTAACCCGACTTCCATTTCACAAGTTGCTGCTGAAGCTGCATTGAACGGTCCTCAAGACGTTCTTGAGCCAATGGTTGAAGCTTTCAAACGCCGTCATGACTTAGTTGTAAAAGGCTTGAATGACATCAACGGTATTACTTGCCTTCCAGCTGATGGTGCATTCTATGCCTATGCCAACATTCGTCCATTAATTCGTGCGAAAGGTTTAAAATCTTGCACAGAATTCTCTGCATGGTTATTGGAAGAAACTGGTGTTGCCGTTGTTCCTGGTGATGCATTCGGTCTGGGCGGTTACATGCGTATTTCTTATGCGACTGCTGACGAAGTACTGGTAGATGCGCTTGCACGTATCAAGAAAGCTGCTGATTCAATCGAAGGTGTTGACGCTGCGATTGCTTCAATTGCTGCTGAAAAATAATCTGCTTTTTCTAAAGTAAGATTTAAAAAAAAACCCGCGAATTTCGTGGGTTTTTTTCTATTTCAGGATTTATCTTTTTAAACTTAAAAAATATCCAGATTAATTCTGCTTTAAACATATTTTAATTATTTCAATGTGCTTGGCGCATGCGTCTGATCAGGCATAGTTCTAATCACCAAGGAAATTCCTGCTAAAACAATGATGGCAGACATGATCATCCGCCAACTTAAAGTCTCACCAATAAACAGCGCGCCACCCATTATCGCCAAACACGGCACAGAGAGCTGCACACTGCTGGCCGTCACACGGTCAATCTGTTTCACAATGACATACCACAACACATAGGCACCACTTGAGGCCAAACCGCCTGACAGCACTGCCAAAAGGACACCTTGAGGCTGTGTAAAGCTGTGTGCATAAAACGCAGCGTAAGCCAGCAAGACAAAAGGAATCGCCATGACAAAATTGGCTAATGTACTGGCCAAGGGGTTTTGCATATTTTTGCCCGCAATGCTGTACATCGCCCAGCCTATTCCTGAAAGCACCATAATGGCTGCATAAACCAAATTTGGAGCATCTGCACCCGGAAGCAAGAGAATGAAAATGCCGATAATCGCAATACACAACCCGGCACCACGGTGCAGATTGATTTTTTCACCATGACATAGACCATAACCGACCATACTGAGCTGAACAGTGCCAAATAACAGCAATGCCCCGACACCGGCATCTATATGTAAATAAGCCAGTGAAAAAGCGACCATATACAGCGCCAGAAAAAAACCGTTTTTAACACTCCACTCAATTTTGGCTTTTTGTGTAGAAAACAGGTAAAGCGCCAATAAAACGACAGCACCACTACAGACACGAATCAAGCTGAAACTCATCGGGTCGATTTGCTGGCCTGCCAATGCCAAACGGCATAAAACCGAATTGGCAGCAAAAGCCAGCATGGCAATCATGATTTTAAACAGCATGGTTGAGCGTCCCTATCAACAACCTGCTTTAGATATAGCCAATCTAGCTTTTTAAATCCATAGAGATTTGCTGATTCAATTTATAAAAAATACACATGAGCAAAATTCTGGAGATACATAACAATGATCCACACGCACTTGATGATCAACATTCAATCTTTACAAACCACTGCAAGTGACTCTCAACTTATCCTTTGGCAAATTTTTATAGCACGAGAGATAGTAGGCTTAGTTTTATGCTTCAATAATTTTCTATTCTTTTGCTCATTCAATAAATTTTATTTCCCTACAACCTGCTGAATGTTTCTTGACGGTTTTGATCAACACCGCTAATTCAAACATCAAGTTCCTTTTTGTAACTTATAAATCAATAAGGAAATAATAACAATGAATCCCAAAGAAATGACTGGACTGCAACTTTTACAAGCCATGTGTAATGGCAGAATTCCAGCACCCTCAATGAGTGAAACCGTTTCCATGCAACCTTATGAAGTTTCGGAAGGCACGATTCATTTCAAAGTGAAAGCGGATAACCGTCATTTAAACCCTTTAGGGGGCATACACGGCGGTTTTGCAGCAACCGTACTGGATTCCGTTACTGGTTGTGCCGTTCACAGTATGCTGGAAGCAGGTGTGGGTTATGGCACCATCGATTTAAATATCAAAATGTGCCACCCTACTCCTCAAGATCAACAACTGGTTGCCACAGGAACCATCATCAATATCCATAAAACCTGGAGATTACTGAAGGTAAAATTGTAGATAAAGAAGTCAAACTTTAAGCCGACGCCACTGCAACATGTATGATTATTCGTTAATAGACAATATGCCGCACTTAGAGCTTAAGTCATTTACTAAGCTCTTGTGCGAGTACATGATTAAACGGCCGATTTAAATGATTTTGTTAGAGCAGATAAAGCCACTTCCGGACGTGAAGTTCCCTTATAGATACATAAATATTTAAATACGCTATCGAGTGATATAGAGAGTTTCTTCTGTTCCGACACCGACCATACTTTAGAATTGTTACGTCCAGATAAAGCGCTACCATTCAGCTGATACAAATACAGATCACGATCACGTTGCAAAGGCTGCTTGCGACCATTCGAATAACTATCCAGCAGCAATTGACAAGGTGAATTAATCAACCATTTATCGCTAAACCAAAGCTGCAACAAGTCACCCAGATATAAGACTTGAGTTCCGACAGGCCAGACCTGGATATAAGCATCCTCAACAGCGGTCTGATAGCACTGCGGGTCTTGAATAATAGAAAGGTAATTATCTTGATAAAAAGATAAATTTGAAAAAATTTCGGCAATCGTCAGCGTATGCATTCGCTTTCTCCTGTTTAGCCATTTTAGTGCTGGCAAGTTGGTTTAAATCCACACTGTTTGAACTTACATTCAAACGCTCTGTTATGTATTTAATCTAACAAGCCAGTTTTGGCTGTGCAAGTTTTTTTAGGATTTTTAATTGAGTTGTTTAAATAAAAAGCATACGGCATAAAAATTAAGGAATCATGACACTTTTAGCTTGACCCCCTGTAAAATCTGCTTATAATCGCATGCAGATTCTCCAATAGCTCAGTCGGTAGAGCGACGGACTGTTAATCCGCAGGTCCCTGGTTCGAGCCCAGGTTGGAGAGCCAAATACGAAAAAGCCCGCAGCATTAAAGCGGGCTTTTTTATTGCCTAAATAATCTATAGTTATCTAGTCATCAGATAAGCCCTAAGCTAGGCCATAAAAAAAGCGCATCGAAATGCGCTTTTTCTCTGCTCATTCACCTCAACGTGGATCAATAGCAGGATTGTTTTTATTGTTGAGGTAAAGGAATATATTGTGAATTATTATTCTGTGCTTTACGTTCAGTCACCACCACATTCAGGGTTAATGGCTGCTCATCTCGCACCACTTCAACTTTAATGGTGCTATTCGGTGCTTGCAAGGCTACATAATTAATCAAGTGGGAAGCAGAAGTGATCGGTTCACCATTGACCTGGATAATTTTATCACCCTTTTTAATTCCTGCCTTGGCTGCAGGACCACGAGGAAGTACGTCAGCAACGACTACGCCAGTTTGCTTAGGTTCAAGAATATTGTCCTGTTGTACTGGCATGAGGCTAATGCCCAACCAGCCGCGAACTACACGACCGTCTTTCAGAATTGAATTTAGAATTTGCTGACACACTTTCGCAGGAATGGCAAAACCAATCCCCAGTGAACCACCGGATTGCGAGAAAATAGCCGTATTCACACCAATCAGATTACCAGCCACGTCAATCAGTGCTCCACCCGAATTCCCCGGATTAATCGCCGCATCGGTTTGAATGAAGTCTTCATAAGTATTAATGCCCAAATCTGAACGGTTGGTGGCAGAAATAATCCCCTGAGTGACTGTTTGTCCCACACCGAATGGGTTACCAATGGCAAGCACCACATCCCCAACTTCATTGCCGCTGAGTTTAAAAGGCAAAACCGGCAGCTTGTCGAGTTCAATCTTAATTACCGCCAGATCAGAATCTGGGTCTGTGCCAATCACTTTAGCGACTGCACGGCGTCCATCATTCAGACCCACCACAATTTGTTCAGCCTGAGCAATTACATGATTGTTGGTCAAGATATAGCCATCTGAACGTACAATAACACCCGACCCCAGACTGTTTTCATTTTGCTCCTGATCAAACTGTTCAGGGACCTGATCACCAAAAAACTCGCGAAATGCAGGGTCATTTAACAAAGGGTGCTCTGCTTTATTCACTTTTTGGGTTGTGAAAATATTCACCACCGCAGGAGCCGCCACCTTCACGGCATTACTGTAAGATTCGACTGCACCCGCCCTGTTGGTATTAACTAAAGGCTCGACTTTTTCTCTTGGCATTTTTATACCGTCAGATGCAACAGGGGCTTGCGGCTTCTGAGAATGTTGCCAGACAAGAAAACCGAGAGTGACTAAAACAAGTAAAACCCAAGGTAACCATGAAAAGGTGCGGCGCACGGTAATTTCCTCTAACAATATTTTAATTCGTTGATGACTAAGTAATTTATCGGCCATTGTAAAATGAAATACAGCAGGAAACTTAAAAATAATTCAGAGTTTTGTGCTGCTTTAGTTACAATTCAAAATATGTTTTGATGATATTCAATATTAAGGCTTTTGAGAAATTTATGGCAAAGCTCAGCGAGATTATTCAGTGGTGTGATCAAACCCTGAAATCACACGAATTTAAAGACTATGCACCAAATGGCTTGCAAATAGAAGGCAAACCGGAGATTAGCAGAATTTTGTGTGCTGTTACGGCATCTCAGGATGCGATTGAAGCTGCAATTGAACAAGGTGCCGACTTACTGCTGGTGCATCATGGTTATTTCTGGAAAGGTGAACCCTACCCGATTACAGGTATGCGCGGTAAACGTATTAAAAGCCTGATTCAGCATGATATCTCACTGGTCGGCTATCACTTACCTTTAGATAGTCACCCTACTTTAGGTAATAATGCCGCGATTACCGAGATGTTAGCATTAGAAAATATTGAAGCTTTAGATCCAGCTGAACGCAACCCGATTGGCAATATTGGTTATTTAAAAAACGCCATGTCTGCTGAAGACTTTAAACAGTATGTGTCTGAACGTTTAAATTTTAACGCCATCCATCTTCCCGCGGAAAAAACCAGCATTCAGAAAGTGGCTTATTGTACTGGTGGCGCGCAAGATTTTATTGGCAAAGCTGCGGAGCAAAACTGTGATGCCTACATTTCCGGCGAGGTCAGTGAACGGACTTTTTACGAAGCCAAAGAACTGAATGTGCACTACTATGCCTGCGGGCATCATGCCACCGAACGTTATGGAGTACAACGTCTGGCAAAAGCTATTTCAGAACAGTTCGATATTGAGTATAGTTACTTTGAATTAAACAATCCGATTTAATTTAATGACGGTTTAACATTTTCTTTATACGTATAAATTGAGGCTTTATTCTGTATTGTTATTTATAAGCAATGCGCAATTTTCCTCAAGAATCTATTACAATAAAGCGACTTAATGTTAAAACCCAGCAAAATGCAAGGAATTGAAGACATGACAACGATTACTTTACCGGCACTTCCATACGGTTATGAAGATCTTGCTCCGCACATCAGCAAAGAAACTTTAGAATACCATCACGACAAACACCACAACACTTACGTTGTAAACTTGAATAACCTGATCAAAGGCACAGACCTTGAAGGTAAAACTTTAGAAGAAATCATTAAAGCATCTGCTGGTGATGCTGCTAAAGTTGGCGTGTTCAACAACGCGGCTCAAGTTTGGAACCATACATTCTACTGGAACTGTATGGCTAAAAATGGTGGTGGTAAAGCGACTGGTGCTTTAGCGGCTAAAATTGATGAAGCTTTCGGTTCTTATGAAAAATTTGCTGAAGAATTCGCTGCTGCTGCAACCACTCAATTCGGTTCAGGCTGGGCTTGGTTGGTTGCGGATGAAGTAAATGGCAACCTTTCTATCCTTAAAACTTCAAATGCCGACACTCCACTTGCTCATGGTAAAGTTGCTGTGTTGACTATTGACGTTTGGGAACACGCTTACTACATCGACTTCCGCAATGCACGTCCTGCTTATATCAAAACTTTCCTGGAAAGCTTGGTAAACTGGGATTACGCAAATGCTAAATATGCTGGTCAAGCTGCTGGCGTTGAAAAATAAGAAATAAAATATTTTTTATTTTTTGCTTAAAAAATCACCCTTTATGGGTGATTTTTTTATTTTCAGAACCCAAACGCATATTAATAAAGCAAATAATTCATTTCTTTACATTATCTTGTTGACGACTTTAGTTTTCATCCCTAAAATGCGCATCAGATTCTCCAATAGCTCAGTCGGTAGAGCGACGGACTGTTAATCCGCAGGTCCCTGGTTCGAGCCCAGGTTGGAGAGCCATCTATTCTTCCATAGCTCAGTCGGTAGAGCGACGGACTGTTAATCCGCAGGTCCCTGGTTCGAGCCCAGGTGGAAGAGCCAAAATTCTAAAAAGCCCACTCATTGCGAAGTGGGCTTTTTTTTATTCAGCAGATTTACATTTCCTGCAATCTACACTTTTACGATCTCTACTTTTGAGTCATCACTTTTTATTAAAATTGTAGATCATCCTCCTATCTCTTGTTCGCTGATTAAAATTTGGTTATTTTCATTCTAATAACAATATTCTAATAAACTGCTATGAATGCCACCTGGTTAAAATCTCTCATTTTCTGGATTATTTTGATTGTTGTGATGTTCGCCGTGTTTCAATGTAGTCAAAATTCTGAAAATAAAAAGCAGGCTTCCGCGCTCATGTATGAACGCCTGTTTCATTGCACCCGTAATTTAGTCAAAAAGAACCCGGAGGTTTTAAAACACATTCAGCAGCAACTCAAACCTGAGCTTACCCAAGCTGAAGTGATGAAATTGCTGGACGAATGCCGTCAAGCCCACCCATTACAAAGCAAAGAAAACTATATAGACCTAATAAAATCACTTAAATAACCAGCAATAAGTTTATTTTTAAAACATTCAATTCATTTTCATGGCTTTTTTAACACTAAACTCTTGACCCTGTAAGCCGAGATACATAGAATGCGTACCAGATTCTCCAATAGCTCAGTCGGTAGAGCGACGGACTGTTAATCCGCAGGTCCCTGGTTCGAGCCCAGGTTGGAGAGCCAAATTCTAAAAACCCACTCAACAGAGTGGGTTTTTTCTTATATCAAGATTTTATTGTGTTCGACTCAAGCCAAGCCACTTTTTTTATTATTGGTTGCATTGCCACTCTTGCCTTGCTGACCCTTGTTTTTCAGCAACTGTTCAAACCACAGCAGAAATTTTTCCCTAAACGTGTGATCACGCCTTTTGAAAGTAAAATGTTTATCCGGCTGAAAGAAGCCTTTCCACAACATCATATTTTGGCTCAAGTTGCTTTTAGCGCATTAATCACCAATGACAACTTTAAGATCCGTAACAAGTTTAACCGTAAAGTCACCGACTTCGTTTTACTGAATCAAAAGCTCGAAGTGGTCGCGATTATTGAACTGGATGATCGACCAGCCATATAGGTAAGGAACAGGAAGATGCCGAGCGTGATGCCATGCTGAACGAAGCAGGCTATCAGGTCTATCGCTATACCGATATTCCAAGTACCCACAACTTAAAAAAAGACATTTTAAATTAACTCCATTTCGACATAAAAAAGCCACCGTATGATGCGGTGGCTGAATTCAGTATCGATCTCAATTATTTCTGGCTTGCTGTTCAGATAGCTCTACAGTGGGCTTAGAAGCAGCCTGTTCAGCTGCTTCACGGGCTTTGATCCGTTCCAGCATTTCAGCCTGCTGCTGTTGATATTTTTGCTGGTTTTTCTCGTCGCTACTGACTGCCAGATAGGCCATAGAGACCAGAAAAATCGGGATAAGTAAACCAAGACTCATCAGAATAATCATCTTCTTGGGATTGGGCTTCGCGCCTGACTGCGACATAATCAATACCTGTCAATCTATATACACACTAAATTTGCCTGTCCAATATAACAAAACCCTGTGCTGTCTCAACAGATCATTCACCTGCTTTGTAAACTCGCATCAAAAAAGCCGGTCGAAACCGGCTTTTTATCTCTACAGTCAGACAGCAAGCTGAATTTGCTGCAATACCTCTTGCAAGGTTTTAAGATAATCAAAGTCTGCTTCAGGCTTGTCTTGCATTCGCCAAGCCACATAACCATCCGGACGTACCAGTACCGCACCCGCTTCATGGATTTCAGATTTCTGGTTCCAGGTTCCGTAAACATCGCGGTATTCGCGGGAACCAATCTGAATCACATCCAGATAAGGTAAATTCATAGCATGCACCGCATTTTTCCAGCCTGTACCAGACAGCCCGGTCAACAAGGTAAAGCGGCCCTGTCCTACGATATCTAAGGTCGATTGCTTCTGTCCTTTGGCATTAATCAGCCAGGTATGCGGCACTTTTGCCCCCGGGCGTGTCGTTGCCTGCAAGTAAAGCTGCGAATCTTGCATAAAGGTTTCCGCTGTCGCCTCGGCAATCACAGCATTTGAATCATAACGCTGATTCAGCTCTACCCCTTGGGCATTAAATTCGAAATGCTTAATCTCGAGCGCCTGGAATAATTTTTGACGAATCTCGGCACCCGCGTCATCTTCAGCGAAAATTCGCTGCAACATTTCTACCTGTGTTGTTACACCATGATCAAAACCAAAGACTTCTTTGAGATGCTTATAATCGAAGCGGGATTGATTAGCACGGGCGACTATCTGCTTGCCTACAGGTGCACGCTCACGAGTATAAGAATCCAACAAGCTTTCTTTGGCCCAGCCTTTCACCGCATAGGCCAGTTTCCAGCCGAGGTTAAAGGCATCCTGCATGCAGGTATTCGAGCCTAAACCACTGGATGGTGGATGACGGTGTACTGCATCACCACCACAGAACACACGACCTTTGGAATACTCTGTCACCCAAGTCTGATTTACATACCAATACGACAGTTTTTGAATTTCTACTTCTTCAACTTCAGTCCCAACAAAGGCATTCAGGCGAGCACGAACCTGCTCCTCAGTCACCTGCGGCTCACCTTTGGAAATATCAAAGCCCCAACCCATAATCCACTCATTCCATGGGGTAATAGCGCGCAGTAGCCCCATACCCAAATCACCAAAACTGGCTTCGGGGTTAACAATCCATTGCAGGATTGCTGGACGATGCTGCACATATTGGCTTAAATCCGCCTTAAATGTCACATACACAGTACCGGCACGCGCCATGACGCCTTCAAGCGGCAGATTTAACTGCTCGACAATTTTAGAGCGTGCACCATCCATACCCACCAGATATTTGGCACGTAAGCTAAACTCGGTATTGGTAATCCGGTTTAGAAAGGTTGCCGTCACACCGTGTTCATCCTGAGTATGAGACAGATATTCTGTATTAAAGTTATAAATCGCACCACGTTCGGCGGCATTCTTTGCTAACAATGCTTCCATTTTCGGCTGGATCAGATCCACCAATGGACAGGGACTGCCCTTGACATAATCACCATGTCGTTCATCACCAGTACCCCAGGCACTTAAACGGGCAATTTCTTCCCCGACCAGACTGGTGGTAATCAGGCTTTCCCCCATCTGTTCCCAGGGCGTGGCAATCTGCTTGACCTGTTCTTCTACGCCGAGATCACGCAACACTTCCATGGCCCGCTGATTGGTAATATGTGCACGTGGACTGTTGGCTAGCCAGCTAAACTGGGTAAAAAGCTGGACTTTAATACCATAATTGGCCAGTGCCAGTCCCAAGGTTGATCCCGCAGGACCTGTTCCCACCACCAGCACATCCGTATCAAATTGCTCAGACATCAGCTACTCCTTTTCAATGTCATCCTTCAGCTGTCTGATCTCAGTGTATGCAACCACGTTATTTTGCAGAACACCCATAGACTTAAACTATGGTTGCATAGTTTTTAGGTCTGCCACATTTCATAATCTGATTTGCGGCATCAGCTCAGAAAGAGACTGTGCAATCGGGTTTATAGGTGTGGTGAATTATGGAATTACGTCATTTAAGATATTTTGTCAGCGTGGTTCAGCAAGGCAGTTTTACCAAGGCTGCTGAAAAAATGTTTACTGCACAACCTTCATTAAGCCAGCAGATTAAAGACCTGGAAGAAGAAATCGGCGTGTTACTGTTTGACCGCTCTGCTAAAAAAATCCGTCTGACCGATGAAGGTGAAGCCTTTTTACCTTATGCACAGAATGCGCTGGAAAATGCCCAGCTGGCCATATCCGCTGCACGACAGGTGGCTTATAATAAAAACAACCAGATTTATATCGGCTTTTTAAATGTGGCAGAACTGAAGGTCATGCCCTTAATTCTGGATAAACTCAAACAGCAAATTCCGGATCTACAGATCCATGTGCAAAGTCTGACCTGCCTTGAACAAATTCAGCGCCTCAAGAATGCTGAACTCGACCTGACCTTTACCCGTTATGCTGTGCAGCATGATGATTATGAGAACCTGTGCTTGCTGACTGAAAAAATCTATGTCGTGGCAGCAAAGAAACTTCATCCTTCTAAACATCAGATTAACCGTGAATACTTGAGCAAACAGAACATCATCATGTGTGAACAAAGCGCCTCACCGGTTTTCTATGAAAAGATCAATAAACAATTACAGCTCAAACATCTACCACATCATCAGATGCACTGGGTGACCAATGTTCTGCAACATATCAACATGATCAATATGGGCTTGGGCTTTAGTTTCGTTCCGGAATACCTGCTAAAATTTCTCGGCGATCATGTGCAAGTGATTGCGACCGATTTTGAACTTCCAACCTTGCAGCTGTATGCCAGTTTTAGAAAAAATTCAAAAAATGCCGCATTACAGTTCATTACTCAGGAACTAAAGATACAAAGTCAGTTGAACTGATGTCGCAGCCTACATTTAACCCATAATAAAAAGTATCCATACGGATAATTTTTTATGACGATTTTTACTTCAAATAATCATTAAAACAAAGCGAGAAAAATTCCGGCAAAAATCATAACACCTACCCAGCGATTATGACGGAATGCCCAAAAACAGCGCTGCGGATCACGGTCATGGGTTTTGCTCCATTGGTAGATAAAATCTGCAGCAACGCATAGCAATGCGATTAAACCAAATGGCATCAACAGACTTTCCAAATACAGAGCACTGCCAATCAATATAAGGCTGATGACTTGCAATAAAGAAATAATTTCAATGTCATATTTGCCAAATAAAATCGCTGTGGATTTTACCCCGATCTTCAAATCATATTCACGGTCGGTAATGGCATATTGAGTATCATAAGCCACTGTCCAGGCCAGATTACCAAAGTACAGAAGCCAGCAGGTTAAATCCGGTATCTGTCCAACTGCGGTATAGGCCATTGGAATGGACCATGAAAATGCCGCGCCAAGAAAGACTTGTGGCAAGTGGGTATAGCGTTTCATAAACGGATAGATAAATGCCAGAAACAACGCCCCAAATGACCAGTAAAAGGTTTCAATCGGCAAAAAGAACAACATACAGGCACTAGCAGCAACCAGAGCTAAAAATACATATATTGCTTCTTGAGCACTGATAATTCCGGTCGCCAGTGGACGGGTTTTAGTCCGTTCCACATATGCATCGACTTTCCGGTCAGCAAAATCATTAATGGCACAGCCTGCCGCACGCATAAAAATCGTGCCCAAAATCATGGGAATCAAAATGCTGATGGATGGCATACCCTGATTGGCAATCCATAACGCCCACATGGTTGGCCAAAACACCAGTTCCGTACCAATCGGCTTATCAAAACGACAGAGATAATAATAAGCTTCCAGGCGTTCACGCCAGGTAATTTGATGCGCAGTTGCCATGACCATCCTTAACCAGATTACTGTTTAATTTTTTGTTGAATAAATTGCTCAAATGCAGGTAAAAAAGTTTCCTGCACAATAAATTTACAACCATGCCAAGTATAGCAACTTTGCCGTGTCCAGCCATCTTCCAGCAGAATGACACGACGCTGACATATAGGGTTTGTGCGTTGAAATAAAAACCATCCTATAGGTTTTTTACCAATATGCTTAAAAAGGCGTGCCCGACGCTGCAAGCTTAGGATTGGAAAAATGCTTTTCGCTTTGACCCACGGCTCTGCATCACAACCATATAAATAGCTTTCACGTACCCAAGATGTATGCTGATGCGGCATATTCATCCATTGTGCATCGGCACGTAGAAGCCGCTGATAGTGCTCTTCAATAGGCTGGACCTTGAATACCCCACCCGCAAAATCGGTTAATTGTTGTGTCAGTGAACCTGAAGCATATAACCACGATTTTAATGCAGGTAAAATAGTTGAATTTTGATTTGCGTATGCAAGCGGTTCACGCATAACCATAAAGCTCTTAAAAATATGAAAATTTATACATAGTTTAAATGATATTCAGAAGACTGGAGCTTACTTGTTATCATTTAATTTAAAATGAAATTTTGGTTTAACTGTTGTCTGTTTTGGCGATGACTTCAAATTTTCCCTGCGGAGTTTTAATTAAAATCATGCCTTCGGCAGTTAAATAAAAACTTTTAGGATAAGCATAATCCAGAGCCAGTTCAGGATTTTTCAGAGCAACGAACTCAGCTTGCTTATAGCCTTCCACTGTTCGCCCAACCTCAATATAAGTCACGTCTGAAAAGTTCAGTTTAAATCCTTTTTCATGATCCTTTGGATCAATCCAAGGAAAGAAACCGATGTGCTTTTTACGCTGCGCCATAGTCGTGTACATACTTCAAGTAATTGAATAGATCATACAAAAAAAACCCGCGACAAGCGCGGGTTTTTCTTGAACCTAAATTCGAATATGAATTACAGGCTGTAATACATATCAAATTCAACTGGGTGAGTAGTCGTGTTCAGACGACGTACTTCTTCAGTTTTAAGTTCGATATAGGCTTCAAGCATTTCTTTAGTGAACACGCCACCTTTAAGCAGGTAATCATGATCCGCTGCAAGAGCTTCAAGCGCCATATCCAGGCTGTGAGCCACTGTAGGGATTTTAGCTTCTTCTTCAGGAGGAAGATCATACAAGTTCTTGTCAGCAGCTTCACCTGGGTGAATCTTGTTTTGAATACCGTCAAGACCAGCCATCAACAATGCAGCGAAACCTAAGTACGGGTTCATCATTGGATCTGGGAAACGTGCTTCAATACGTTTGCCTTTAGGGCTAGAAACGTAAGGAATACGGATAGAAGCAGAACGGTTACGTGCTGAGTAAGCAAGCATGATTGGCGCTTCAAAATGCGGAACTAAACGTTTGTACGAGTTAGTAGATGGGTTAGTGATTGCATTCAATGAACGAGCATGCTTGATCACACCGCCGATGAAGTACAATGCCATTTCAGAAAGGCCTGCATATTCGTCACCAGCAAACAGGTTCTTGCCATCTTTAGAGATTGACATATGCACGTGCATACCAGAACCGTTGTCACCTACCATTGGTTTAGGCATGAAAGTCGCAGTTTTAGCATATTGGTGTGCAACGTTCCAAACTGCATATTTAAACTGTTGAACTTCGTCAGCTTTACGCACCATAGTATTGAAGCTCACACCAATTTCTAACTGGCAAGATGCAACTTCATGGTGATGTACTTCTACACGACCTGGACCCATGATGTCTTCAATACGGGCACACATATCAGCACGCATATCTTGTGAAGAATCTACAGGAGGAACTGGGAAATAACCGCCTTTAACACGTGGACGGTGACCAGAGTTACCAGCTTCGTAATCTTTACCAGTAGACCAAGCAGCTTCTTCAGCGATCAATGTGTGGCGTGCGCCAGACATGTCGATGTCCCATTTTACTTCGTCAAAAACGAAGAATTCTGGTTCTGGACCGAAGAATGCAGTATCACCGATACCTGTTGATTTTAAGTATTCTTCTGCACGGCGAGCGATAGAGCGTGGGTCACGTTCATAACCTTGACCAGTAGATGGCTCGATTACGTCACAAGTTACCACAACTGTAGCTTCAGCGAAGAACGGGTCAAGGAAACATGTTTCAGCGTCTGGACGCAAGATCATGTCAGATGCTTCAATGCCTTTCCAACCAGCAATTGAAGAACCGTCAAACATTTTACCGTCTTCAAAAGTATCTTCGTCGATTGTATCTGCAGGGTAAGTTACGTGCTGCTCTTTACCCTTAGTATCAGTAAAGCGAAAATCGACCCATTTTGCGCCACTTTCTTGGATGAGTTGAAGGACCTTGTTCGCCATGCTCATTTTGCTCCGATGATTTTTTGTTGCACCTGCTAAGTGCGTGTTAGTAGTTGGTGTCTATAAAGCAATTCTCGTACCAACTTTTAAAAAGCAAAGCTAAAATATTGAATTCTTTATCAGAATAGAAGATTTGAGCCTTTTGCTTTGTTGCTATTATACTGTGTGTAAATCTAAATGCACCATATTCAAACACTCATAATCACATTTACTTGAAAAGTAGCTTTTAGTGTATCAAATTGGTGCATATTTATTTTTCCCTTTTATAAGAGTCCTATTTTTCTTGCGATTTGCCTGAATATCCATCAGTTCTGCTTAAAATAAATTCTTAATAATTTATTTTCTGTCATGTTAATGATTTCATTATTGAATATTTTCAGCATTTTCTATTTCAAGCTAAAACTCACCTAAAGCATAAATACAAGCTATCTTATTATTATAGATATGTTTTTTATTTTTGGCCCTTAAATTGCAGATATTTCAAACAGTCGAAAGCGTGAAATACTCTGCGCCATTTTGGTGACAAGCTGCCAATCTGATTGCAACAGTTTTATGAACCTTTATGAAGCCAAACTTCAATCACATTAATTTAACTAGCGCCATACTTACTTAAAAATAGTTTATTACTAATACAAACTAAGTATCTTATATTAAGCTTTTAAATGGAGGTAGTACTTGTAGCGTATTTTCAAAATAACATAAGATGATTAACCTCATCTTCGATGAATTTTCTTCAACATAAAATGCAAATAAATCAGCTTATTCTCATGTAGTGATTTCTATAAAATCATTATCATGGAAATAGTTCAGCCGAAAATGTTTATTTTTTGCTATGATGATTCGCACTCCATTTTTTTAGCCATTTTACTGCCTTTAGTTTAAGTTGGACCAGGCAGTGAAAATCTGAATCATGCGAGTATTCTTGGACTATTCGAGCACATATATGTGCGCAAATTTCAATAGGTTAGCTCATGCTTTTAATGATCGACAACTATGACTCTTTTACCTACAACATCGTGCAATATTTTGGCGAGTTAAATCAGGAAGTAAAAGTAGTCCGTAATGATGCCGTGACATTGGAAGATATCGAGCGATGGCAACCAAAGTATCTCGTCATTGGTCCTGGCCCTTGTTCTCCCTCCGAAGCAGGTATTTCTATTCCAGCGATCCAGCACTTTGCCGGTAAAATCCCCCTATTGGGCGTATGCCTGGGACATCAAAGTATTGGACAAGCTTTTGGTGGAAATGTAATTCGGGCTAAAAAAGTCATGCATGGCCGTTTATCGGACATGTATCACAGCAATAAAGGGATTTTCAGTAATCTCCCTTCCCCATTTTCTGCAACGCGCTATCACTCACTGGTGATTGATCAGGCGACATTGCCAGAATGCCTGGAAGTGACCTGCTGGACCAATGAAGAAGATGGCTCTATGGAAGAGATCATGGGTGTGAAACATAAGACATTGCCGGTCGAAGGCGTGCAGTTCCATCCTGAATCCATTCTGAGTGAGCACGGTCATCAGATCTTTAAAAACTTTTTAGAAATTTACGCATAATGAGCGCTACAAAGATTATGAATATTCAACAAGCTTTAAATAACATCACTAAAAATATCGAACTCACTCAACCGCAAATGGAAGACGTGATGCGTACCATCATGAATGGTCAGGCCACTGATGCCCAGATTGGTGCCTTGATGATGGGACTGCGCTTAAAAGGCGAAAGTATTGATGAAATTACTGCCGCTGCACGTGTCATGCGTGAATTTGCAATTAAAATTGATGTCAGCGATCTTCCACATTTAGTTGATATTGTGGGTACAGGGGGTGACGGCCAGAACCTGTTTAATGTATCGACTGCATCAAGCTTTGTCATTGCAGCTGCTGGTGCCACCATTGCCAAACATGGTGGCCGTGGTGTGTCATCCAAATCAGGTTCTTCTGATTTGCTTGAACAGGCAGGGATTAATCTTGACCTGAACATGCAACAAACTGAACGCTGCATCCGTGAAATGGGGGTTGGCTTCCTGTTTGCACCGAATCACCATAAAGCGATGAAATATGCTGCTGGTCCGCGTAAAGAACTCGGCTTTCGCAGTATTTTCAACCTGCTTGGCCCGCTCACCAATCCAGCCGGGGTGAAACGCTTTGTGATTGGCGTATTTTCCACTGAACTTTGTCGCCCAATGGCTGAAGTATTGAAACAGCTGGGCGCAGAACATGCCATGGTAGTGCATTCCAAAGATGGCTTAGATGAAATCAGTCTTGCCTCTTCAACTTATGTGGCTGAACTGAAAGATGGTGAAATTACAGAATGGGAAATTCAGCCTGAAGCAGTCGACATTGAATCTCAAACTTTAACCGGCCTTTCTGTAGATAGTGC
Organism: Acinetobacter uliginosus; assembly: GCF_044130295.1. Classification (NCBI taxonomy): domain Bacteria; kingdom Pseudomonadati; phylum Pseudomonadota; class Gammaproteobacteria; order Moraxellales; family Moraxellaceae; genus Acinetobacter; species Acinetobacter uliginosus. The sequence continues at coordinate 29,357 of NZ_JBIQOC010000060.1, forward strand.
AGCTGAAAGCCTAGCTTTAATTAAAGATGCTTTAGGCAAGAAAAAATCTGCAATCGGTGAAAAGGCGGCAAATATGATTGCACTCAATGCCGGTGCAGGGATCTACGTTTCAGGCTTGACCCATAGCTATAAGCAAGGTGTCGCTTTGGCACATGACATTATCTATGGCGGCCAAGCTTTAGAAAAAATGGGCATTTTGTCTGAATTCACCAAAACTTTAAAAGAATACGAAGCTTAAAACGGTAGGACAAAGATCATGGTAGATATCGCAAATACAATTTTAGGCAAAATTGTCGACCGTAAGCAGGAAGAATTTGCTGCCCGTCTTAAGCAACGCAGCTATAAAGATGTGGAAGAACTGGCACAAGCAGCAACGCCTGTGCGTGGTTTTGCACAGTCTTTACAACACAAGCGCCCAGGTGTGATTGCAGAAATCAAAAAAGCATCTCCATCTAAAGGCGTGATTCGTGAGAACTTTAATCCTGCTGAAATTGCCCAGCAGTATGAGCAAGCTGGCGCAGCCTGTCTGTCTGTACTGACAGATGTGGACTTTTTCCAGGGTGCCGACGAAAATATCCAGATTACCCGTTCGCACTGTGCCCTGCCGGCATTACGCAAGGATTTCCTGATTGACCCTTATGGCGTGATTGAAGCCCGTGCCCTGCATGCAGACTGTATTCTTTTAATTGTGGCATGTCTATCTGACCAGCAACTGGAAGAAATGTCTAAAACTGCATTCGAACTTAATCTGGATGTACTGGTTGAAGTACACGATGAAGATGAGCTGGAACGTGCACTGAAACTTTCAGAACGTTGCTTGCTGGGTGTAAACAACCGCAATTTAAAAACCTTTGATGTCGATTTAAATACATCGCTGCGTTTGAAAAAATTGCTCGAACCCTCACGTTTATTGGTGACTGAAAGCGGCATTGCCACACCAGATGATGTCCACATGATGCAAGAACATGATATTCATGCCTTCCTTGTGGGTGAAAGTTTTATGAAACAGCCTCGTCCAGATCATGCCTTTACGGCATTATTTGGTCAGCCTGAAACTGTTTGATGAATAATTAAGATTATGAGTAAACATGATTCTTCGCTTTCGAAAGATCAGTACAATTTACTGAAATCTTTTAAAAAGCAAATCACTAATCCGCATTCCTCGAAGATTACGAAGCAGCCTGAGCCTGTGCAAAAGACTGCTGAACAAGAGCAGGAAGATGACTTCGCGCTTTTTCAAAAGCAAATGCAAGGTGTCAAAAAGATAGACACCGGCAACATTGCAAAACTTGAAAGAGCGTCAAAGAAAAAGCCAGATGCACAAACTTTAGCGAAACGTGCAGCTGCGACCGGCCCGATGCAAACCGATGAGGCAGAGTTGTCTGATACACAGGCCATGCTCAATCCGGTAGCCAGTCAGGCGACATTAAGCTATCGCATTGCAACTTTGCAGCATAAAGTATTTGAAGATTTAAAAGCAGGTAACCTGCGCTGGTTTGAAGCGGTTGATTTGCATGGCTGTACGGTGGAAGAAGCCCGTGTTGCGGTACTGCAGATTATTCAAATGGCAAAAGATGAAAATCAGAATGTCATTAAAATTGTGCACGGTAAAGGTCCTGAAGCCATTTTAAAAACTTATGTCAATGGCTGGCTACGTCAGCACCGTGATGTTTTAGCCTTTGTCAGTGCACCTGAAAAGCAAGGTGGCACCGGTGCTGTTCTGGTTCTGCTAAAACGTGCAGAAAAGAACCCAAAATTCAAACAGTAATCGGAATTTTTCTCTAAAACAGGGCATTGTAGCGGTTTTCTGCTACAATGCCGTCCTTGTTCAATATCAGTGTAAGTGAACACGTCTTATGTCTATGCAGCAATCCTACGCCAACATTTTAACTGCCGTTGGTGAAGATCTTAATCGTCCTGGTCTTAAAGATACGCCAATGCGTGCTGCTAAAGCTTTTTCGTATTTAACGTCTGGATATAGCAAAACTTTGGAAGAAGTGACCAATAATGCGGTCTTCCCTTCTGACAACCGTGAAATGGTCTTGGTCAAAAATATCGAATTCTATTCACTCTGCGAACATCATTTATTGCCATTCTATGGCCGTGTGCATATCGCCTATTTACCTGAAGGCCAAGTTTTGGGTTTATCCAAATTTGCCCGTATTACTGAAATGTTTGCACGCCGTCTGCAAATTCAGGAAAACCTGACCCAGCAAATTGCTGAGGCGGTGGCTGAAGTGACCAAAGCACGCGGTGTTGCGGTAATGATTGATTCTGCGCATATGTGCATGATGATGCGCGGTGTAGGCAAACAGGAATCGACTACCCGTACTGTGTCTTTTGTGGGTGATTTCAAAACCAATAAAGATGAACGTCGTGAATTTTTGGCTGCCTTGCCTGAAAGCTATTAATTTAATTCTAAAAAAAAAAGCCTCAATAGCGATTGAGGCTTTTTTTGTGTGTGGTTAAATAACACCGTACAAAAATTGATATCTCCTGATTGAAGCACATATATTAAGGACCGATCATGTCGCAAATTCTGTTAGCTGGACAAGGTTTAACGCACGCTGAAAAATCAATTGATTACCCCCGCCCTGACCGTTTGGTTCAAGGTAATCCTCAACGTGAAACGTATAGCCTGTATGAACATCCCAATATGGACTGTGGCATCTGGCATTGTGAAGTCGGTTGCTGGAATATTCAGTTTGCCGACAACAAACAGGAGTTCTTTCAGGTGATTGAAGGTGTAGTTCGCATCCACGACCAAGCGACCGGAACTTATATTGAAGTGACTGCTGGAAATGCTGGGATTATTCCGCCCGGCTTTAAGGGAAGCTTTGAAGTGCTTGAAGCTGTGAAAAAATACTACGTGATTGTCGAAGCCTGACTTTAAAAAATATAACTCACCATAAATTTTCAAATAAAAAACTCCCTGAATATGAGGAGTTTTTTATTCATCGATTTAATTTTTCCAGATTAAGAACTCGCAACCTGCTTGGTGACTTGAATGCAGTTTCGGCCATTATTTTTTGCGGCATAGAGTGCTGCATCTGCTGCATCCAGAAAACGCTGATAGTCTGGATGTCCATCATAAAGTGCACAGCCGATACTGACTGTAAAATTAAAACTGATGCCTATGCTGGTACGAATGGTGGTTTCCTGAATACGGCTACGCACCTGTTCTGCAATCTCTTGTGCCCGAACTAAATCACTGTCCACCAGCAGCAATAAAAACTCTTCCCCACCTGCACGGAATGCATAATCACTGCCCTTAATGGAAGTGAGCAGCACTTCACCAATAAACTTTAAAGCTGAATCACCCGCTGCATGGCCGAATTTGTCATTAATCCGTTTAAAGTAATCGGCATCTATGGCCAGTAAAGACAAGGGGGCATTATTTTTACGGGAAAAATTAATTTCACGCGAAACAATGGTATGTAAATAGCGCCGATTGAGCAGTTGAGTGAGGGAATCACTGCCCGAGTCGATATAGTCAGCCACCTGAAACAGCTGATCGACCAGATGCTGAATCTCCCTGTTGTTTTCACGAATATGCTGGATCAGCTGAATGGCCTGCTCTCTTTCAGTAGCATTTAAAACTTGCTGGCTCAGCAAATCAATCTGGTGAATACGGTCAATAATGGTCGAGACCTGCTCGGTCCCGGTAAATGCATAAGCAGCTTTATGGATAAACCATAAGCCAAATTCAGATTTTGACAGCAAGGGATGTGTAAATTTCGGCTCATCCGAAAATACCTTAAACATCAGCTCATTTTCCCAGTCTAATAATGAACTGCGTTGCTTGTCCTTTTGCGCCGACACATCCTGCATGGCAGAAAATAAACGATAGGTATGTTTTGTATCATTATTTTTTTCCAGATTGACTTCATAGGAGCGACACATAATTTCCGAAGCAAAACCCAGTATCTGCACAATATACGCTGCAATGGTCAGACGGTTTTCTTGCGTCTGCTCGGTCTGAAGCAAAAAGACTTTCTTTTCAATTTCACCGATACCCCGCATAATTAACCAGGATGGAATGCCGATACGCGCATGGACTTTACCCACCATCAGCTGCTTTTCGACAATCTCGATAAAGTTCTGCTGCAAGGGCACAATAAAGCAATCGATTAACCATTGATTCAGCGTGGTTTTTAAGCGGTTCTGGACCATATCATCGGATAAGAAATAGGATGCTTCCTTTTCCTGCATGATATCTTTATAAAACTCATCGACCAGGGTCTGGGAATGTGCTTGAATAAATTGAAAAGTGTCGTTTAAATCAGTTGTTGAAAAGTCTTGGCAAACCGACTTCCATTGTGCGGCAAGCACAGCAATACTTTCAGTATTCATACAATTGATTCCAACAGCTTTTGAATATGAGGGAGATGTTTAGATGACTAATATAACAAATTTTAATAAAAATAACTTTGTGAACTATTCGATGTTTTTTCATAAGTAATGAGAAAAAATAAATTTATTTTTATAAAGTATAGGACTTACGCATTGACGGATTCAAAAAAGTATTAAAATACTTTATAAAGCATCTGTGATCAGACGAATTAAAAATGCTTCTACAGCAACTTGTACTCTACC